>JBBQMI010000025.1:0-9964 GCA_038328825.1 Acidimicrobiia bacterium
GAGTCAGCCCCACCACCGCGGCGCACGTGCGTGCCGATCTCGGGAACGACGTCGACGCGATCCTCGACGGCGGCCCGTGCGCAGTGGGGATCGAGAGCACGATCATCGACTGCTCCGGTGGTGCGGTCCGGGTGCTGCGGCACGGCGGCGTCCCGCTGGAGCGGATCGCCGAGCTCCTCGGTCGTGACGTCGTGGCGGCACGCGACGGTGAGGGACCCAGCGCACCCGGACGTCTCGGTGCGCACTACCAGCCGCGGGCGCGCGTCGAGGTCGTCGGTCACATCGACGCGGCGGTCGGCGAGGCCCGGGTGCTCCTCGAAGCCGGCAGCCGGGCCGGCTTGCTCGCGCCCGCGCCGGTACCGGTCGACCTTCCACCGGGCCTCGAGGTCGTCGGGGAACCCGCCGACGCCGAGGAGTACGCCCGGATCCTGTACCGGTCTCTCCGTGAGGCCGACCTGCGCGAGCTCGACGTGCTGTTCGTGGTCGCACCGCCCGCTTCGGGCATCGGCGCGGCCGTCGAAGATCGACTGCGCCGCGCGGCCGCGAAGTAGCGTCACGAGCTTATGGATCTGACCGTGCTCGGCTGTTCGGGGTCGTACGGGGCGCCGGCCGGCGGCGCGTGCAGCGGCTACCTGCTGCGAGCTGGTGGTACGGCGCTCTGGATCGACTGTGGGAACGGCACCTTTGCCAACCTGCAGCAGCACGTCGCGGTCGAAGACATCGACGGCGTCGTGATCACCCACGGCCACCCCGACCATTGTGTCGACATCTACGGCCTCCACGTCCTGCTGCGGTACGGCTTGGAGCGCACCGACCTGCCTGTGTTCACTCCCGAGGGCCTCGAACCCGAGCTTCGACACCTCGTTCGCGACTGGGGTGACACGTTCGACTGGCTCGAGGTCGGCGACGGCGACCGGACCACGCTCGGCGACGTCGAACTCGCCTTCTCCCGCACCGACCATCCGCCGCCCACGGTCGCAGTCGAGGTCACGGGCGACGGGAAGCGCCTCGTCTACACGGCCGACACGGGCACCGACTGGAGCGTCGGCGCGTTCGACGGCGGTGCCGATCTCGTCCTGTCGGAGGCGACGTACCAGCACGCGACCAAGCCGGCTCCGATCCACCTGTCGGCCCGCGAGGCCGGTGCAGCTGCGCGCGAGGCACGGGCGCGCCGACTCATGCTCACGCACCTGTGGCCGAGGCTCGATCCGGTCCTGTCGGTTGCCGAAGGCGCCGAAGCGTTCGGCGACGACGTGCTGCTCGCCGCGCCGCACCTGCGCGTCACGATCTGAAGAATCTGCGCCATCGAGGAACGGGGAACGACGAGATGGGGATCAGACGCGACGGACGTGAGCCCGACGAGCGGCGACCGGCGATGTTCGCGCGCGACTTCACCTAGTTCGCTGCCGGTTCGGTGCTCGTCGAGACGGGCAAGACGCGCGTCCTGTGCACGGCTTCGGTGGAGGAGCGGGTGCCGCCGTGGATGCGCAACAAGGGTCGCGGGTGGGTGACCGCCGAGTACTCGATGCTCCCCGGTTCCACTCCGGACCGCGTCAACCGCGAGGCGGCGAAGGGCAAGCAGTCGGGTCGGACACAGGAGATCCAGCGACTCATCGGCCGATCGCTGCGGGCCGTGACCGATCTCGAGGTGATGGGCGAGGTCCAGATCACCGTCGACTGCGACGTGCTCCAAGCCGACGGCGGGACGCGCACGGCCGCGATCTGTGGGGGTTACGTCGCCCTGCACGACGCGTGCTCTCGGCTCGTCGCCGCCCGGAAGATGCCCGCGCACCCGGTCACCGAACAGTGCGCCGCGATCTCGGTCGGCGTCGTCGACGCGCTCGGCCACCTCGACCTCGACTACTCCGAAGACGTGCGGGCCGAGGTCGACATGAACGTGGTCATGACCGGGGCCGGTCGATTCGTCGAGGTCCAGGGAACCGCGGAGGGCATGCCGTTCACGCGCAACGAGCTCGACGACCTGATCGGACTGGCCGAGAAGGGAATCGGAGAGCTCTTCGTGCTGCAGCGCGAGGTGCTCGCCGAGCCGCCGTCGCGCCGCACGTGAACGACCTGCCGACCCGGATCGTCGTCGCGACTGCGAACCCCGACAAGGCGCGCGAGATCTGTGGCGTGCTCGAGTCGGAGGGGCTCGCCATCGAGCTGGTGCCGCGTCCAGCAGGGGTGCCCGAGGTCGAGGAGACCGGGGTGACGCTCCTCGAGAACGCACGACTCAAGGCCCGGGCACTGGCGGCGGCCGCCGGTCTACCGGCCCTGGCCGACGACACCGGGCTCGAGGTCGACTCCCTCGGCGGTTCGCCCGGGGTGCACAGCGCGCGGTATGCCGGCGCGGACGCGACCTACGCCGACAACGTCGCCAAGCTGCTCGCGGAGATGACCGCCGTCCGCCGCGCCTCGCGGACGGCCCGGTTCCGGACCGCGGTCGTGCTCGCGGGTGGTACCGGGCCCGAGCTCGTCGGGTTCGGCGTCGTCGAGGGTCTGATCGCCGACGCCCCCACGGGCGACGCCGGCTTCGGCTATGACCCGGTGTTCCGGCCCGCGGGCGGGGGCGGCCGCACCTTTGCGGAGCTGACGCCGGAGGAGAAGGATGCGATCTCCCACCGGGGTCGCGCCCTGCGATCGCTTGCCCGGCGGATGCGCGACGCTATGCCCAGTTCGATCTGCCACCAGGAGTTGTGACCATGCCGATGGATCCGCAGGCCCAGGTCATCCTCGATCTCGTCAACGCGTCGGGATTCGGCGACATCTCCGAGATGGAACCGACCGATGTCCGCACGTTGATGGAGTCGTTGAGCGCGCCGAGCGCGGTGCACGTCGCCCGCGTCGAGGACCGGGTCATCCCCGGTCCGGGCGGCGAGATCCCGGTGCGGATCTACGCGCCCGCCTCGCCGGATCCGCTCCCGGTGCTCGTCTTCTACCACGGCGGGGGATGGGTCATCGGCAGCCTCGAGACGCACGACGGCCTCTGTCGCGAGATCGTCGACGCGGCCGGGTGCATGGTCGTGTCGGTCGACTACCGCCTCGCGCCCGAGCACCGGTTCCCGGCATGTGTCGACGACGCCTACGCGGCTGCGTGCTGGGTGTCGGACCACGCAGCCGCGATCGGCGCCGACGCGTCGAGGGTCGCGGTTGGCGGCGACAGCGCCGGCGGTCACCTCGCCGCGGTCACCGCGATGACCGCGCGTGATCGGACGACACCACCGATCGTCTTCCAGCTGCTCGTGTACCCGGCGCTCGAGCACGAGTTCGAACGCCCGTCGATGATCGAGAACGCCGAGGGCTACATGCTCACCGCCGACGGTATGCGGTGGTTCTACCGGCACACCCTCAACGATCCGAGCGAAGGCGACGATCCGCGCGTGTCGCCGATCCGCGCCGAGAGCCTCGCCGGCCTGCCGCCGGCGTTCGTGATCACCGCGGAGTTCGATCCGCTCCGCGACCAGGGCATCGCGTACGCCGAGGCCCTTGCGGCTGCGGGGGTTTCGGTGACGAGCACGACCTACGCCGGTGTCTTCCACGGCTTCTTCAACATGCAGGCGATGCTCGACACGGCGAAGCTCGCGGTCGGCGACGCCGTGGTCGCGCTCCGCGCCGCGTTCGGGACCTGAGCGGCCTCGCATGGCGGTTCTCGACGTCGCGGGGTTCGTCGCCGATCTGAAGGACCACGCCGTCGAGCACGGCTTCCACGTGCACGACGAGCGCCACTTCGTGGAGAGCTACTCGCTGCGCCAGACGTGGGAGGTCGACCTGCATCCGGAGGAGGGGTGCGAGGGTCCTGTCGACCTCTACCTCGCGCTCGAGATCGATCCTCGCGTGCTCCTCGGCTTCGAGGACTTCGTGTTCGAGGCGGGCGACAACGACCCGCCCGACGAGTTCCACTTCCCGTTGCTCTTCACGTGGGCGTTGCCGCCACTCGGTCGCATGCCCGACCTCCTCGTGCTGGCCACCGAGCTCGCGGGTGTGGGCGGACCCGACGTCGCGCTCGAGGTGTCGGCGATCGATTCGTATCCTGCTGCACTCGACGCGCCCGAGCGCAGCCTCCGGGTGGTCGCGCACCAGAAGGTGTCGCTCGTACGCATGCGTCACGGTGAGGAGGTGCCGTGCGACACCCTCGACCGGTGCCTCGCCGTGAGCCGCTACCTCCTCGAACACGCCACCGACTGGACCGGCTAGGCGCGGAGCCGGCGGAGCGGATTCGACCGATCAGGAAGCGACGGTGACGATGTGGCGACCAGCGAGCTTCGACCGATACGTCGCGGAGTCGGCGGCGTCGAAGAGCGCTTCAGCCGACTGGTGGTCACGGTCGAGTGCGACACCGACGCTGACACCGATCGTCACCGGACCCGAGCTGATCCGGAACGGGAGCCCCACGGCTTCGCGCACGCGCTGCGCGATCCCGACTGCCTCCTCGGTATCAGTGACGCGGGGGCACACGATGACGAACTCGTCGCCGCCCCACCTGGCAACGATGTCGCCGGCTCGTACCGCACTCGTGAGTCGCTGCGCGACGAGCTCGAGGACCTCGTCGCCCGACGAGTGTCCGTGATCGTCGTTCACTCCCTTGAAGTGGTCGAGGTCGGCGAAGAGGAGCGCGACCGGTTCGTCGGCGCGACGATCGGCCCACACATCGGCCACGATCCGGCGGAACCCCGTGCGGTTCCAGAGGCCGGTGAGGCTGTCGTGCTCGGCGTCGTGCTTCAGCGACAACTCGTTCTGCTTGCGGTCGGTGATGTCCTCTACCTGGCCCAGCAGCTCGGCCGGTGCGCCGGCTGCATCCCGGACGAGCGAGACGTGCAGCAGCCCCCAGACGGTTCGCCCGTCGGGGTGGTCGTAGCGCTTCTCGCTCTCGAAGGAGGCGATCTCGCCGATGAGGAGCCGTCGCGTCATCTCGATCTCGGTCTCGAGCTCGCCCGCGCGTGACAGGTCCTGGAACTGGGTTCCCGCCAGCCGTTGCTCGGGGATGCCGGTGATGTCGGAGAGGGCGCGGTTCACCCAGGTGAGCTTGCCGTCGAGGTCGGCGAATCCGATCCCGACGGGCGACGACGCGAACGCTTCCCGGAAGCGGGCTTCGACCTCGCGTTGCTCGGCCTCGGCGCGTCGCCGTTCGCCGACGTCGCGAGCGGTGACGAGGACGCTGTCGCTCCCGTACTCGGGCGGCATCATGCGGGCGGTGGCTTCGAGCCACGACCACGACCCGTCGGCGTGACGCTGGCGGTACTCGATCGGTCGCGCCTCGGCGTCACCGCCGAGCTGCTCGGCGATGCCGGCCATCAGCCGCTCGAGGTCCTCCGGATGGATGTTGGCCTCACCGGTCGTGCCGATCATCTCCGTCGGGGTGAACCCGAGCACGCTCGCGCTGTTCGGCGAGACGTAGGTCAGGACACCATCGAAGCCCACGACCGTCACGAGATCCGACTGGTTCTGCACGAGCGTGCGGAACCAGTGCTCGCTGCGGTGGAGCGCCGCCTCGGCGTTCCGCTGGTCGGTGATGTCGTTCATCGTGGCCACGACGTACGCAGGTTCGCCGGTCGAGTCGTGCACGATCTGCGAGTCGAACTGGACCCATACGTCAGTGCCGTCGGGCCGACACATCCGGATCGGCGCGGGCGGCGGGAGCACGCCGCCGGACTCGATCCGGGCGACCGACGCCTCGAGGGCGCGCTCGGTGTCGTCGGGATGGACGAGTGCCATCGCGTCGGAGCCGATGAGCTCGACGACTGGGAGGTCGACGATCTTGCTGTAGGCCTCGTTGCAGTCGATGAGCGCGCCGTCGAGCCCGATGACGGCGATGGCGACCGGGGAACGCTCGAACGCGGCCGCGAACCGCTCCTCCGACTCGCGGAGTGCGGCGGCCTGGCGGTTCCGTTCGGTGATGTCGCGGGCGGTGATCACGACTCCGGCGACGAGCGGGTCGTCACGCAGGTCGTTCGCCACGGCCTCGAGCCACCGGTAGTCGCCGTCGGCCGTGCGGGCGCGGAACTCGAGCGGATCCGAAGCCGATCGACGTCCGTCGAGCGCTTCCGCGAGTGCCGCGGCGGCGCCGGCGAGGTCGTCGGGATGTACGAGCGAGAGCAGGCCGCCCTCGGGTTCGTAGCCGGGGAGGTGACCGAGGAGCCGGGTCCCCGCGGGACTCGAGAACCAGTTGCCGTCGGGTTGGAGGATCGTGACGATGTCGTTCGAGGCTTCGAACAGCGCTCGGAGGCGTCGTTCGGCTCGTCGGGCGTCGGTCACGTCGCGCGCGTTCACCACGACGCCGCGCACACTCGGGTCGTCGGTCAGGTTCCGCGCCACGACCTCGCAGTAGCGAGACGAGCCGTCGCGGTGCTTGAGGGTCAGCTCGTTCGGCACCCGCTCGCCGAGCCGCGACGCCGGCGCGAGCGTGCCCGACCGCAGCGAGGTACCCGCGGCCGGGTCGACGAGCAGGTCTTCGAGTTGGTGACCGCGCAGCTCCTCGGGCCGATAGCCGAGCACCGGCTCGACGGCGGGGCTCGCATAGTCGATGGTGCCGTCGACGTTCGCGACGACGATCAGATCGGCCGATTCCTGCACCAACGTGCGGAACCGTTCACGCTCGTGCCGGAGCGCATCCTCGATGTAGCGCTCTTCGGTGACGTCGGTCATCAGCGTGATCGCGCCCGCGTACGCGCCGTTCGCGTCGGTGAGCGGACTCGAGTCGACCTCGAGCCAGACATCGTGACCGTCGGCGTGCCGCAATCGGAAGGAGACCCGGTCGCGGAGGCCGTCGTGGCGACGCACGATGAGCGCCTCGGCCTCGATCTGCGCGGCTTCGTCCATGAACTCGAACACGTGCTCGCCGAGGATGTCGGCGGTGGCGTACCCGAGCATCTCGCCGACGGCGGGATTCACGAACGTCGTACGTTCGTGTTCGTCGATCAGCCAGACACCCTGGTGCGTGCTCTCGACGATGAGTCGGTACTGCTCCTCTTGGGCCCGTCGGGCCTCCTCGGCGGCGACGCGCTCCGAGAGGTCGATCACCTGGGTCGCGAAGTACAGCGGGGCGCCCCCGTCGTCGCGGACGAGCGAGATCGCCATCCGGACCCAGACGTACGTGTCGTCGGCCCGACGCATCCGGCGTTCGTCTTCGGACGCCTCGACCACGCCCGACGCGATCGCGGCGAGTGTCTCGAGTCCCTGGTCGAGCTCGTCGGGGTGCGCGAGATCGGAGGCCACCCGCGAGATCAGCTCTTCGGCGCCGAAGCCGAGGAGCTGACACAACGCAGTGTTGACTCGCAGGAACCGTCCGCCCGGGCCGATGAGGGCCATGCCGATGGATGCGCCCTCGAAGGCGGCTTCGAGGCGATGTTCCGTGGCGCGCCGCGCGCGTACGTCGGCGGTGTCGGTGGAGACCTCTCGGGCGACGATGGTGATCGCGCGGATCCGTTCGTCGGCGAGGAGGTTGTTCGCCGCGAGCTGGAGCTGGCACCAACCGCCGTCGGCCGTCGCCGCCCGGATGACGATCGGGGGTCGGGGACCATCGGCCCCCCCGGCGGTCCCGACGAGCGACTCGGCCGCGAAGCCGACGTCGTCGGGGTGCACGATCTCGAGCGCGCTGGCCCCGACGACGTCGCGAGGTTCGAATCCCAGGACCCGCCGGATCGCGCCGTTGACCGCCCGGACGGTGGTGTCACCGTCGATGACGAAGACCAGGTCGGCGAGCGACTCGATGCCTGGTGACGGAAGGTCGTGCTCGATGGCCACGGGCTCCACTTCTCGGAATTCGCTGCGATCGCCGCGTGCAGGCGGTCCGGCTTCGGGGGTATCGACACGTTCCGGCCCGCGCCTGACCCCATTGATGCGCGGATCGTGGGCAAGAATGGGGCCCATGCCCATGCGGAAGGAATGCCGCCACTACGAGAGCCGCACGTACAAGTCCGGCGAGATCGTCCGGAAATGCGCGTTGGACCTCGCCCCCGAGGCCCCCTGGCGATGCCCTGACGCCTGCTCGGGCTTCCAGCAGCGGCGTTACGACGCCGGCTGGCAGTACGGGAGCCTCGGGAAGCCGGGCACCCAGGTGGAACCCGAACCCGAGGGCTCGGACATCGCGGCCCTGCTCGACCAGGCCGAAGACATCGTCAACGCGGCCGCGCCCGAGCTCCTCGCGGAGTTCGCGGATCGCGACAAGAAGCGGCGGGGCCTGTTCCGCAAGGGACGCAAGAAGAAGCGCCGCTAGGCGGACGCGTCGTCGGTCGAGACGTCGTCAGTTCTGCGACGGGTGCGACACGACGCGGGTCTCGGGCGTCGGCCGGCGCGTCGGCGTGACGCTGGAGCTTTTCGCCGCCGAGAGCAGCGCGGCGGTGAAGAAGCCGAAGGTCGCCGAGCCCACTGCGATGACGCCCACCGTCACGATGCCCATCGGTGACAACGATACGACGTGAACCACGCTGCCGGGTGGAACTCCTACTCTCGGCGTTCGAATTTCGTGCTCTCCCGCCGGCGACGTCACCGCCCGCGCGTGCTGTCGATCGCATGAAGTCGGTCCACCGAGCGCGCCGGATCGGGACGTACCATCCGCCGAGAGCTTGACGGGAGGCGACGGTGCGCTTCGGGCGAGGACGGGAACGATCTGAGCTCCGAGAGCTACGCGACGAAGTGGCGCGTCTGCGCTCGGAGACCCGGCGTTCCATCGACGACGTCCAGGTGGCGTTCTCGGAGCGCGACACGGAGCTCGCGCGTGCGCTGCGCCGGGTCGCCGACGCGTGTCATGTGGTGGCGGGTCGGATCGAAGGCGAGCGGGCGGAGCGCGCCGCGCTCGTCGACGTCGTGAACCGCCTGAGCGCGTCGGTCGCGGCATCACTCGCACAACTGCCCGCGCTCGCGCTGCCGCCGCGTCACCACGTGATCGGCGGCACCATCGGTCCCGAGATCGTGCTCGACGACGAACCGGTCGTGGCCGTCGCACCGGCGCCGGCCGCGACCGACGGGTTGCGGCACGAGTCGGTCGAGGTGCACTGTCGCTTCGGCGATCGGTGGGTCGGTGGGTTCGAGGTCGCCGAGGTCGTTCCGAACGAGGGTGGCGCCGTCTACCGGCTCCGGCGCCGATCCGACGACTCCGTGCTCCCGACCCTGTTCGACGAGCGCGACATCCGCTTCCGGGTTTCGCTCGTGGATCGCTGAGGGTCGACGCGGCTCAGATCGTGTTGGTCGCGAGCAGGACGAGCACGAGCACACCGACCACGATGCGGTAGTACCCGAAGATCGAGAGGTCGTGGTGGCTGAGGTAGTCGACCAACCACTTGATCGCGATCACCGCCGCCACGAACGCCGCGACGATGCCGACGATCGGACTCACCCAGCCGAACGTGTCGATCACCTCCGAGCCGCGCTTCGCCACTTCGTAGAGACTTGCCGCACTGAGCGTCGCGAGCCCGAGCAGGAAGCTGAACTCGACGGCGGCCGGCAGCGTGAGCCCGACGAGCAGGGCCGCGACGATCGTCACGAGACTGCGACTCACCCCGGGCCACAGTGCGAGCGCCTGGGCGGCCCCGATGACGAGGGCCTGGCGCGCGCCGATCTCCTCGAGTCGGATGCCCACATCCGGGGGTCGACGGAAGACGCGCACGAACACGAGGATCGCGATCCCACCGACGATCCACGCCGCTGCGACGGGCCCGCTCCCGAAGAGCTGCTCCTGGATGGTGTCGCCGAGCACGAGACCGAAAGCCGCCGCCGGGATGAACGCGAGGATCAACGCGAGCAGCGTGCGTCGACCCGTGATGCTACGGCCGGCGATGCCCCGGAGCATGTCGACGAGCCGTCGCCAGTAGAGGCCGATGACCGCGAAGATCGCGCCGATCTGGATGATGACCGTGTACGACTTCGTGACGTCGCGTGTCGCGTCGGTCTGGCCGACGTCGAGCAGCTTCTCGGTCACGGTGAGGTGACCGGTCGAGCTGATCGGCAGGTACTCGGTGATCCCCTCCAC
>JBBQMI010000026.1:0-9894 GCA_038328825.1 Acidimicrobiia bacterium
GACGCCCAGTCGTCACCTGCTGGACTGAGGATATGGCGGTGGAGGACCTCGGAACCGGGGAAATCCGGACATTCGCAATCGGATCGCGGTGTGTCGTTCACCGAGCTTCACCGTCTGTTCACCTCGGTGTCGCCCGGCGGCCACTGCGCCGTCGCCGTCTCTCCCTACGATCCGGACTCGTGCAGACACAGGAGTCGGTCGTCCCGCCTCTGCGGACCGCGCCGGTTCCCATCCCCATACCCCCTCGAGGAGGGCCCCCCGAATGACTCGTACTTCGCCGCGCTGGCGGTGGCTCGTGGCCGTGGTGCTCGTGCTCGGTGTGTTCGCCGCCGCATGTGGCAGTGACAGTGACAAGAAGTCGTCCGACAGCAGCTCCAGTACCGCGGGCGGCTCGACGAGCAAGGAGCTCCCGGCCGCGACGATCACCGGGTCGGGTTCGACGTTCATCGCCGCCTACGTGAACGAGGTCGCGAACGCGTTCAAGCAGCCGCAGCCGAACATCACGGTGGTGTACCCGCCGACCAACTCCGGTGGATCCGGCAAGGGCCAGACCGACCTCCAGGCCAACCTCGTCGACTACGCCGGGACCGACGTTCCCCCGGCCGCGGCCGACGCGTCGAAGTACCAGGGCGGCGCGACGTTGCTGTTCCCGACAGTCGCAGGGCCGATCACGTTGTCGTTCAACCTCTCGGGCGTGAGCAAGCTCAAGCTCGACGGCGAGACGACGGCGAAGATCTTCCTGGGTCAGATCACCAAGTGGAACGACCCGGCGATCACGGCGCTGAACTCGGGGGCGAGCCTTCCCGACGCCGACATCGTGCCGATCCACCGCGCGGAGCCCTCGGGCACCACTGCGAACTTCGCGACGTTCCTGAAGAAGGCCGCACCCACGGTCTTCACCGGCGTGGCCGACAAGAACTTCGTGTTCCCCACCGGCAAGGCCGACACCGGCAACGGTGGTGTGGTGAACGACGTGAAGGCGACCCCGAACTCGATCGGGTACGCCGACTACTCCGACGCCAAGGCGGCCGGGCTCACGTTCGCCTCGGTCAAGAACGCCGACGGGAAGTTCGTCGAGGCTTCGCTCGACGGTGCGACGGCGGCGGTCGCGGGCGCGACGGTCAACCCCGACCTGAGCTACGACCCGCTCTTCGCCACCGGAGCAAAGGCCTACCCGATCACCGCTCCGACCTACCTCCTGGTCTACAAGAACCAGACGGACGCGGCGAAGGGCAACGCGCTCAAGGCCTTCCTCGAGTTCATCTACGCCGATGGCCAGGACATCGCGACGACGGTCGACTACGCGCCGCTCTCGAGTGACCTGCTGAGCAAGTCGACGGCGCAACTCGACGACCTCGTCATCCCGACGAGTTGATCGGACAGCACCAAGGGTGGGGAGGGGAGCGACCACGCGTCGTGTCCCTCCCCACCCCATGCACCTTTCCCTGATCCCTCTCGAGCAGACGGACCGCCATGGCCCTCGACCTCGAACCGCCCCCCACCCGGCACCTGACGCCGCTCGGCACCGAGCGCCAGCCGGGCAGCATCGCCGACGGAACGTTCCGGGCTGTAGCCCTGCTCTCGGCGTTGATGGTGCTCGCAGTCCTCGGGCTGATCCTGTACTCCACAACGAACCAGGCGTGGGCGGCGTTCGAGCACGAAGGGATCAGCTTCCTCACGTCGAACTCCTGGTACCCGTCGAAGCTCGAGTTCGGTGCCCTCTCGCTCGTCTGGGGCACGCTGCTGATCTCGCTCGTCGCGCTGCTCATCGCGGTCCCGATCAGCATCGGGATCGCGCTCTTCATCACCGAGGTCGCGCCGACCCGGCTGCGCAAGCCGGTCGTGTATGTCATCGACCTCCTCGCCACGATCCCGTCGGTGGTCTACGGACTGTGGGGACTCCTCGTGTTCGCGCCCGCGGTGCTCGGCTCGTACCAGAGCCTCGCCGACACGTTCTCAGGCGTCCCCGTGATCGGGACCCTGCTCGACGGCACGCCCGTGTCGGCCCGCAGCTTCATGACCGCCGGGATCATCCTCGCGATCATGGTCGTACCGATCATCACGTCGATCAGCCGCGAGGTCTTCGCGACCACGCCCGTCGCCATGAAGGAGGCGTCGCTCGCGCTCGGCGCGACCCGGTGGGAGATGATGCGCGGGTCGGTGCTCCCGCACGGCCGCAACGGCGTCGTGTCGGCGATCCTGATCGGCCTCGGCCGCGCGATCGGGGAGACGATCGCGGTGGTGCTGGTGATCGGCAGCGTGCAGAACGAGATCACGCTGCACCTCTTCAACGCCGGCGACTCGATGGCGTCGGTGATCGTCACCCAGTTCGGTGAGGCCCAGGGCTTGCACCGTTCCGCGCTCATCGGCCTCGGGGTGATCCTGTTCCTCGTGACCGTGGTCGTCGGCATCATCGCCCGCGTGTTCATCGCGCGGAGCGACAGGCGGCTCGGGATCCCGGCCCGATGACGGCCGTACTCCCCACCCTCGAACCGAGCCGGTCGCGGGGCATCCGCAAGGCGCGCTCCGCGTTCGCGACGGTCGCCATCGTCGGCGCGTTCATCGTCGCGCTCGTCCCGCTCGTCCTGATCATCGGCTACGTGATCAGTCGTGGGGTCTCGGTCCTCTCGAACAGCTTCTTCAACGACGACATCGCCTACAGCGCCCGGGCGGTGAGCGGCGGGATGAAGCCCGCGATCATCGGGACGCTGCTCATCACGGGAGCCGCGACCGCGATGGCCGTGCCGCTCGGGATCCTCGGCGGGATCTGGCTCAACGAGTACGGGACGCCGCGCCGGCTCGCGGGGCTGATCCGGTTCCTGGCCGACGTCATGACCGGTGTGCCGTCGATCGTGATGGGCCTGTTCGTGTACACCTTCCTCGTCTTGAAGACCCAGGAGACGAACGCGTTCTTCGGCGCCATCGCGCTGGCCTGCCTGATGCTCCCGGTCGTCATCCGGACCACCGAGGAGATGCTCCGCCTGGTGCCGCTCGACCAGCGCGAGGCGAGCATGGCCCTCGGCAGCCGGAAGGCCCGGACGATCATGCGGGTCGTGATGCCGGCGTCGCTCCCGGGCATCATCAGCGGCGCGCTCCTCGCGGTCGCGCGGGCGGCCGGGGAGACGGCTCCGCTGCTCTTCACCATCGGCTTCACCTTCAGCGCGAACACGAGCTTGTTCAACGGGGCCAACACGGCGCTGCCGGTGCAGATCTTCGGCAACGCCAACTCCGCCTTCCCCGCCGCGCAGGACCGGGCCTGGGGCGCCGCGCTGACGCTGATCGTGATCGTGTTCGTGTTCACGATCCTCGCCCGGATCTTCTCCACCCTCTACGTCCGCAAGCAGCGAGGATGAGCGCAATGGATACTGCAACCGCTACCGTCGCGAGCACCGTGACCGAGTCGCCGACCACGACGGATGCGCCCACTCCCGCCGACCCCGACGTCGTGCGGCTCCCCGGCGAGCCGGGCCCGGAGCAGGCGCGCGAGCTGGTCTTCGAGATCAACGACCTGAGCGTCGAATACGGCTCCGCCCTCGCGATCGAAGGCGTCGATCTCGAGATCGCAGCCAACGAGATCACCGCGTTCATCGGACCCTCCGGCTGCGGCAAGACGACCGTGCTCCGCTGCCTCAACCGGATGCACGACCTCACCGCCGGCGCGAAGGTCGGCGGCACGATCCGGTACCACGGCCAAGACCTGTACGCGAGCAACGTCGACCCCGCCGAGGTGCGTCACCGGATCGGGATGGTGTTCCAGAAGCCGAACCCGTTCCCGAAGTCGGTCTACGACAACGTGGCCTACGGACCCAAGATCGCGCGCCAGAAGAAGGGCAAGCTCGACGACATCGTCGAGGAGGCGCTCACACGCGCCGCGCTCTGGGACGAGGTGAAGGACAAGCTCAAGAAGAGCGCGTTCGCACTCTCCGGTGGTCAACAGCAGCGGTTGTGCATCGCGCGCGCCCTCGCCGTCGAGCCCGACGTGATCCTCATGGACGAGCCGTGCTCCGCACTCGACCCGATCGCGACGAGCCGCATCGAGGACCTCATGGCCGAGCTCAAACGTGAGTTCACGATCGTGATCGTCACGCACAACATGCAGCAGGCCGCTCGGGTCTCCGACATGACGGCGTTCTTCACCGCCGAGGTCGACGACGGTCACCGCCGGGGCAAGCTCGTCGAGTACGACAAGACTCCCACGATCTTCACCTCGCCGGCCGATTCCCGCACCGAGGGGTACATCACCGGGCGGTTCGGCTAGGTGACGACCCTCCTCCTCGTCGCCGCGGTTCTCGTCGCGACGGTCGCCCTGGTGCTGGTCTGGCGCTCGGGGCGATCAGTCCGCAAGGAGCTCGACGGCATCGCGTCGCACCTGGCCGACGGTCGCCGGGAGACACCTCCGGGCATCGAGTCGGTCTTCGGCTACCTCGAGCACGCCGCCGAGGAGGCCCACACCTCGGCCAACGCGGCGGAAGCCGATCGCGACCGGTTCTACGAAGCCCTCCGCGCCCACGACGACGGCGTGGTCGTCGTCGACGCGCAGGGTACGACGGTGCTGCGCAACGCGGCTGCGGAGCGCTACCACGCCGCCCGCCACGCCGACGCGCTCGCCGAGGCGGCGATCGGGGAGCTGCTCGAGCAGGCCCGGTCGGGCGAGGGCGGTCACCGGGAGCTGACCCTGTTCGGTCCACCGCGCGAGGTGCTGTCGGTGCGCGCGACTCCGCTGCGCGACGGCGCAGGGGTGTTCGGAGCGGTGGCATACATCCGCGACGTGTCGGAGACGCGCCGAACCGAGAGCGTGCGACGCGACTTCGTCGCCAACGTGAGCCACGAGCTGAAGACGCCGATCGGCGCGCTCGCGCTCCTCGCCGAGACGATGGCCTCGGGCGACGATCCCGTCGTGATGCACCAACTCGCGGAACGCGTGCTGCGCGAGGCCGATCGGCTCGCTCGGATCGTCGACGACCTGCTCGACCTCAGCCTCATCGAGGCCCAGGAGGCACCGACCCGGGAACCGACGCCGGTCGCGACCATCGTGGCCGAGGCGGTGGAACGAGTGAAGGCCCAGGCCGAAGCGGCCGACATCCCGCTCTTGGGCGGCGAGATCGCGGCCGGTCTCGTCGTGCTGTGTGATCACCGCCAACTCGTGAGCGCGCTCACCAACCTGCTCGACAACGCGGTGAAGTACTCCGACCGGGGCCGCCCGATCGAGTGCACGGCGGTCGTGGCCGACGCGGCCGTGTCGCGGGTCGCGATCACCGTGCGCGACCACGGCCTCGGGATCCCGTCGCGAGATCTCGAACGGGTCTTCGAGCGCTTCTACCGGGTCGACCGGGCCCGGAGCCGGGCCACCGGCGGTACCGGCCTCGGCCTTGCGATCGTCCGCCACGTCGCCCACGCCCACGGCGGTGAGGTCACCGTCGAATCCCGTGAGGGCGACGGTTCGGCGTTCACGCTCACCCTGCCGTTGGCCGATCAGGCGCGCCGCAGCGGACGCCAGCTCGAGTTCCCGAATGGCAGTGATTCGATGCAGGAGGCCTCGTGACCGGACGCCCGACCATCCTGGTCGTCGACGACGAGCAGTCGTACCGCGATGCGCTCGCGGTGGCGCTCGAGCGCGAGGGCTTCGACGTCGTGCTCGCAGCCGACGGGGCGGAGGCGATCGCGCGGTTCGATTCGACCCATCCGCAGCTCGTGCTGCTCGACGTGATGTTGCCGAAGGTGTCGGGCATCGACGTCTGCCGTGAGATCCGGACCCGATCGCGCGTCCCCATCATCATGGTCACGGCCCGCAACGCCGAGATCGACGCCGTGGTGGGACTCGAGGTCGGCGCCGACGACTACGTCACGAAGCCGTTCCGGCTCCGCGAGCTCGTCGCGCGCGGGCGCGCCGGGCTGCGGCGAAGCCCCGCCGACGACGAGATCGCGGCCGACCACTCCGAGCAGCTCGAGGTCGGCGACGTGCGTCTCGACGTCGCCCGGCACGAGGTGTTCGTGCGCGACGACCTCGTCGCGCTGCCGTTGAAGGAGTTCGAGCTGCTCGAGCTGCTGCTGGCGAACGCAGGCCGGGTCCTGACCCGCGACGTGCTGATCGACCGGATCTGGGGTCCGAACTACTTCGGTGACACCAAGACGCTCGACGTGCACGTGAAGCGGCTCCGGGCGAAGGTCGAGGCCGATCCCGCGAACCCGGCGCGGATCGTCACCGTCCGCGGCGTCGGCTACCGCTACGAGAAGAGCCGCGCCCCGAGCCCTTCCCCTTCGTAGCGCCGGGGAGCAGATCGTCGACCACCAGGTCGAGCCCGACGAGCTCGTCGGGTGCCGCCTCGACCGGTTCTATCTCGGTCGCAGGGGCGACGGGAAGGGCGAGACCGGCGGCGAGATCGGCGAGCTGGGCGCGCGCGCTGACCGGCTGCGTCGGCACCTCGGGTTCCCGTGGCTCGGGCGCCGGCGACCACGACGCGAGCGAAGCGATCACGTCGGGCGTCGACTGTGCCGTCGGGGTGTACCCGGCCGCGCGCGGTTCCGTCTTCGCATCCGAGCGTTCGTCGGACTCCCATCCCTCACCGAGCAGATCGGAGATCTTCATGGCATCCGTTCCATCATTCGACGCTCCATCAGGTCTTGCGTGCCTTCACAACTTCGCGAGTGCTTCCTCGTACTCGGCCTTGGCGCGGGGGGTCGCGAGGTTCGCCGACGCGAACGTGGCGGTGACGTCGCCCTGCTTGTCGATCACGAACGTGGCGCGGTTCGCGCATCCGAGCTGGTCGTTGAACACGCCGTAGGCCTTGGCCACGGCGCCGTGGGGCCAGAAGTCGCTCAGGACGGGGAAGGTGTAGCCCTGGGCCTCGGCCCACTGGGCCTGCGCGTGGCGGGTGTCGCACGAGATCGCCAGGACCTGCGCGTCGGCCGCGTCGTACGCCGAGGGGTCGTCGCGGATCTCGCAGAGCTCGCCCTGGCACACCCCGGTGAAGGTGAACGGGTAGAAGACCACGACCACGTTCTTCTTGCCGCGGTAGTCGGCGAGCGTCACGTCCTGACCGGACTGGTCCTTGAGCGTGAAATCCGGTGCTTCCTGGCCGACTTCGACCATCTGTTCCTCCTGGAGCTGGACGGGACGCCCGCACGTGCGATGTCCGACCGGGCGGTGGGTCCCAGGGAATCTACGGCGTGATGCCGCGATTGCTTGAGCGGGCGGACGGAAGTTCACCGAGCAGTGACTCGGCGACGCCGTCGAACGGGGCCTGTTCGAGCACCGGGAGGGGTGTGACCGAGCAGTATCCGTCGGTCAACGCCGCGAGATCCGTGTCGGGGTCGGGGACCGTGTCGTTTCCCTTGAAGTCGAGGAGCAGCTCGCCGCCCTCGTGATCGGCGGAGGCCGCCCACACCGTGCCGTACGGGGCGAGACGTGCCTCCCGGACGCCGAGCACCTCGTGGAACGGGCGGTTCGGGACGTTGAGATTGAGGACCCGCGGGGGAGACGACGGCTCGGTCACCCACGGGACCGCGGCGAGGGCGAACCGGGCCGCGGTCTCGAACTGGTACTCGTCGGTCTCCAACGTGTCCCAACCGGCCGGAGACCGCACGCTCACCGCGAGGCCCGGAACGCCGAGACCCGCGGCAGTGAGCGCGGCACCGACCGTGCCCGAGTGGAGCACGAGGTGGCCGGTGTTGGCACCCGGGTTCACCCCCGAAGCCACCAGATCGGGCACCGGTCCGAAGCCACCGAGGCACGCGGCGTACACCGCGGTCGCCGGGGGTGCGTCGATCGCGAGCACCCGGACGCCGCTCGGGGTCTCCCACTCGTGTTCCACGACCGGGATCGACGTGTTGCGGTGGACGGGCCCGATCGCGGCGCTGCTGCCGCTGCGCTCGCTCGTCGGCGCGACCACGATGACGTCGTGGCCGGCATCGTGGAGCACCACCGCGAGGGCCGTGATCCCGGGGGATTCCACCCCGTCGTCGTTCGTCACCAGGATCCGCACGTCTTGGATCGCTCCGCTCACTCGTCGGTCGGCCGTCCAGGGGGTGCGAGTCGTCCTGTTCGCTCCTCACCCGGAACGTCGACGCTACCCACGACGGGGGTCGGTCAGGGAACGAACGGGTGAACGGGAGCTTGATGTTCACCGCGTCGGGTTGCCCCCGAGGTCGTCGACGGGTCACCCTCCTTCGAGATGAGGGTCGTGATCGTCGGGGGCGGGGTCGTCGGGACCATGCACGCGTGGGCCGCGACGCGCGCGGGCCACGACGTCGTCCAGCTCGAGGCCGACGCCGAGCCGCGCCGCGCGTCGGTCCGGAACTTCGGCCTCGTGTGGGTGAGCGGGCGCGCTCCCGGCACGGAGCTCGACCTGGCGCTGCGCGCGCGCGAGCTCTGGCAGGAGCTCGGGTCGACGATCGGTGGCATCGGTCTCCGGTCCGACGGTTCGTTGACCGTCGCGCAGCATCCGGCGGAGCTGGCCGTGATGGAGGAGCTCGTCGCGCAACCTGATGCCGACCGGCGGGGGGTCCGGGTGCTCGACGCCGACGAGACCCGCGCGCGGAACCCCGCGGTGCGCGGCGAGCTGCTCGGCGCGTTGTTCTGCTCCCGTGACGCCGTCGTCGAGCCCCGGCAGGTCCTCCCGGCGCTGCGCGCCACGCTCGAATCGGAAGGTCGGTACGAGTTCATCGGCGGTCGCGTCGCGACGCACGTGGAGTCGGGACGGGTCGCCGACCACACCGGCGCGGTGCATGGGGGTGACCTCGTCGTGGTGTGTCCGGGTGCGATGCACCACGGTGTCGCAGCCGAGTTCCTCGCCGCCGCCCCGGTCCGGCGCTGTCGCCTCCAGATGATGCAGACCGAGCCCCTCGGCGAGCGGCTCACCACCGCGCTCGCCGACGGCGACTCCCTGCGGTACTACCCGGCCTTCGACCTGCCGTCGGCCGCCGCGCTCCCACCGCCAGCGCCCGTCGTGGTCGAGTACCGCGCGCAGCTGCTCGTCGCGCAGCGCGTGTCGGGCGAGCTCACCATCGGCGACACGCACCACTACGACGAGCCCTACGACTTCGCCGTCGACGAAACGCCGTACACCCACCTGCTCGCCCGGGCCGAGTCGCTGCTCGGCCGGCCGGTCCCGCCGGTGCGGCGCCGATGGGCGGGCGTCTACTCGCAGGCGACCGACGACAGCACGTGCGTGCGCGTCCGGCCTGCACCCGGCATCGTGATCGTGACCGGCCTCGGAGGGCGGGGGATGACGTTGTCACCCGCGGTTGCCGAGCAGACGTTGGAGGACCTCTCGTGATCACCCTTGCCGTGCTCGACATGGCGGGTACGACCGTGAGCGACGGCGGCGTGGTCGAAGCCGCGTTCGTCGAGGCCCTCGGCAGGATGGGATTCGATCCCGATGGCCCGGAGCTCGGCCGGCACCTCGCGTATGTGCGTCGCACCATGGGTCAGTCGAAGATCGAGGTGTTCACCGCAGTGTTCGAGGGCGACGAAGGTCGAGCGCACGAGGCGAACCGACGCTTCGAGGAGGCATTCGACGCCGCGGTGTCGCGCGGTGAGGTCGGCGCTCTCCCCGGCGCCGAGGCCGCGCTCGGCGCGCTGCGGGCGATGGGCGTGCGAGTGTGTCTCACCACCGGCTTCTCCCGCCCGACGCGCGAACAGATCATCGACGTCCTCGGGTGGCGTGACCTCATCGACCTGTCACTCAGCCCCGAGCCCGGGATCCGAGGGCGTCCGTACCCCGATCTCGTCCTCACCGCACTCATGCGTCTCGACGTCGAGAGCGTGCGCGCCGTGGCCGTCGCCGGCGACACGACGAGCGACGTGCTCTCCGGTCACCGTGCCGGCGCGCGCGTCGTCGCCGGCGTGCTCACCGGCGCGCACGATCGCAACCAGCTCGCCGAAGCCGCGCCGAC
>JBBQMI010000027.1:0-9877 GCA_038328825.1 Acidimicrobiia bacterium
TGCATCGCGTCGGGGGGTGAGGAACATGGTTGACGAGGACGACACCGCGGGTCGAGCCGACGCGCCGGCGTGGCCGAGCGCTCCCGCGGCGGGAGACGCGTCGGCGCCGTCGGGATGGGCTCCCGTTCCACCCCCGAAGAAGTCGCGCGCCGGGTTGGTGATCGGGCTGATCCTGGGCGCGCTGGTGCTCGTCGGTGTGCTCGTCGTCGGTCTGGTGGTGCTGTCGAGCAGCGGTGACGGGTTCCCGAGCGACGACGAACAGGCGCTCATCCGGGCGATCCCAGGACCGGTGAAAACCGACGACTGCACGAGCCTCTCGACGAGCAGCGAGGCGGTGGTGGCCGCCGTCTCGTGTCGAGTCGGGGACGGCGCCGATCTCGTGACCGCGCGCAAGTTCGCAGGAGTCCGCGACACGAACAAGGGATTCGCCGTCGACGAAGCCGTCGTCGAGCTCGCCGACGACACGAGCGACTGCATCGACCGCGACAAGGTCGAGCACGACTACGACAGCAACGCCGGGTACTCGGGGCGCGTCCTCTGCTACCGCAAGAACGGCCGCTCGGTGATCGCGTGGACGCATCCCGAGAAGGGGATCGTCTTCACTGCGAGCCGCAACGACCGCCGGGACGTGAAGCTCTACCGGTGGTGGTCGGCCGGCATCGGCCGCCGGTACCCGACGACCGACCAGGTCGATGCGCTGAAGGAGCTCGCACCCGGGAGCGCGAAGAAGTGCCAGTCGGCGCGGCCGCTGCGCGGGTCGATCGCCGCCATCCGGTGCGACGGCGTCGGGGGCGTGTCGCTGTACTTCACGCAGTACGCCTCGACGCAGGACATGGCCGACCAGTACGTGTCGTTCCTCGGCGACGCCGGTCTCGAGCAGGGCCAGAACGCAGGTACCGACACCTGCCCGGAAGAGGGCGCGATCAACGCCCGGGGGGAGACGACCGGTCGGGTGTTCTGCACCTACGACGGCTCGGGCAAGGCACCCCGGATCGTGTTCACCGACGAGGCGACCGACATCCTCGCCGAGGTGCTCGGCGACGACGGCGAAGACGGCGACCAGCTCCTGATCCAGTGGGGGATCGGGTCCTACGACCCCGGGGCCTGACCGCGTCGGACCGCCGGTCGTTGACGCACGTAACTCAATGAACTATCCCTTACGTCCAGGTGAACGATCGGCGAACGCCGATCGCGGGGTGGGGGGGATCTCATGCGACGTTGGTTCTGGATGGTTGCGGCGGTTTCGCTGGTCGCGGCGGGGTGTTCGCTCCCGTCGATCGCACCGGGTACGGCCGGGTTCCCCGACGGGGTCGCCGCCGGCGACGTGACCGACAGCTCGGCGGTCCTCTGGACCCGCACGTCGGCCGACGCTTCGGTCGACGTCAACGTCTACGACTTCGTCGTCACCCCCGGCTCGCCCTTCCTCACGCCCGGGACGACCCCCGTGGTCACGGCATCAGGGTCGACGTCGGCCGCGACGGACAACACCGTGAAGATCCCGGTGACCGGGCTGCAGTCGGACCACATCTACTTCTACCGCTTCACCAACGGCGCCGAGTCGAGCCAGCTCGGTCGCTTCGTCACCGCACCGGCACCCAGCGCCGCGGCGTCCTTCCGGTTCGTCGTCGCCGCCGACTCCGACGGCTTCCCCGTCGGCGGTCCCGGGCACTTCAACAACTTCGAGGTGCTCGACGCAGCGCGCAAGGAGCAACCCGCGTTCTTCTCCTTCCTCGGCGACACGATCTACTCCGACTCGTCGTACGCGCCCGGACCGATCACCACGGTCGACCAGTACCGAGACGCCCACGAGCTGAACCGGTCGTTCGCCAACCTGCGCAACCTCATGAGCGCCACCGGCACCTACGCCCAGATCGACGACCACGAGGTCCTGAACGACTTCGACGGCGAGACCGTGAACACGCTCCACCCCGGCCGCTACGCCGCCGGTCTCCAGGCCTTCCACGACTGGATGCCGACCAAGGCGTCGAACTCACTGGTGGACCCGACGTGTGCCGGGAACCCGCGCTACTTCCATCAGAAGTGGGGCACGCAGGCCGAGATCTTCCAGCTCGACGAGCGCTCGTGCCGTAGCTCCCAGGACCCGGTCAAGACGGCGTGCACCAACCCGGGCCCCAGCCTCGATCTCGCCCCAACCGCACCGACCGGGCTGCGCCTCTTCGCCGGCCTCCCGGCCTCACCGCCCGCAGGATGTCTCACCGCGATCAACGACCCGCTGCGGACGTTCCTCGGGCCGGTCCAGAAGGCCGCGTTCAAGGCTGATCTGGCTGCGTCGACCGCGAAGTGGAAGATCGTGCTGAGCGAGGACGCGATCCAGCAGTTCTACGCGTTGCCCTACGACCGGTGGGAGGGCTACGGCGGTGAGCGGAGCGAGATCCTCAACCACATCCGCAGCAATGACATCCAGAACGTCGTGTTCCTGACGACCGACCTGCACGCCAACATCGCCAACGACGTGTTCATCGACAAGACGGTCGACGCAACGCCTCTCGCGTTCGAGGCGATCAGCGGTCCGATCGCGACCAACACCTACAAGAACGAGATCCTCAACGCCTTCCCTGGCAATCCTGCGCTCGTCGATTCGCTCCAGGCGGTCCTGACGCTCCAGGGCGTCTCCTGCCGAGCCATCGATGTGTACTCGTACCAGCTCGTCGACGTGAACGCGGCGGCGGGAACCCTCACCGTCAGCTCGAAGGACAAGAACGGCAACGTGGTCAGCGACGACGTCACGCCGACGACGAAGTGCACCAAGACGCTCACGAACATCGATCCGACCCCCTAGTTCGCAGGAGGCCGACCCACCCGTTCCGGACAGCTGGACGGGGGAGCCCCGGTAGCCCCGGGGGCTCCCCGCGTCCAGGCGATGGACCGTGCGGTCCGTTTCGTGACGGGGGCGCCGGGGGGAACGGATGCCCTCGTCGAGCAACATGTTCCCAGCGGATTGTTTCCGTTCGGTCTCGCGCCCGTAGCCAATGCGCGACGGTGGGTCAGGTGCCGTCGCCCCACTCGCGCTCCGCCCACGGGATCTGACCGGACGAGCCCATCGAGGCGAGGATCTGTTCGCGCACCTCGAGCCACACCTCCCGCATCTCGGCGAGCGACGTGAAGGGGATCGGCGGCTGGTCGCCGCTGCGGGCCGGCATCGGTGGTCCGTTCACGAACAGCAATCGAGCCAGCGGGTCGCTCACCCACGTGTCGACCGACTTGTTGTGCTCGGCCTTCCGCGGACTCATCAGCTACCCGGAGATCCCGAGGCGTTTGGCGATGACCTCGTTCATGATCTCGTCGGTGCCGGCGCCGATCCGTTGCAGCCGCGCGTCGCGCCAGGCGCGGCTCACCGGGGCCTCGTGCATGTAGCCGAACCCGCCGTGCACCTGGAGGCACGTGTCGGCCACACGATTCTGCACCTGGGCGACGAACTTCTTCGCCATCGAGATCTCGGCCACGGGGTAGTCGCCCTGCTGGATCTTCCAGACGGTGTCGTACAACAACGCGCGCGCCGCTTCGAGCTCGGTGGCGGCGTCGGCGAGCTTGTGCGCGAGCGCCTGGTGGTCACCGAGCGCCTTGCCGAACGTGTGGCGCTCACGGGCGTAGCGGATCGTCTCGTCGAGGATCTCGTCGGCCTGACCGATGCCGGCCGCCGCGCCGGAGAGCCGTTCGTACTGCAGCTGCCACATCAGCTGCGCGAAGCCCTCGCCGGTCGTGCCACCGATGAGGTTCGCGTGGGGGACCGGCACGTCGTCGAGGGCGAGCTCGACGGTGTCGCTGCTGCGCATGCCGAGCTTGCGCAGGCTCCGCGAGACGCTGACCCCGGGCAGGTCGGTGTCGACGATGAACAGCGACACGCCGCGGTGGCGCGACCCGGGCTCGGTCTGGACCACGAGGGTGAGGAAGTTCGCGCGCCGGCCATTGGTGATGTAGAGCTTGCGGCCGTTGATGATCCACGTGTCGCCGTCGCGCGTGCCGCGGGTGGTCACGCCGGCGACATCGGACCCGGCGTCGGGCTCGGTGATCGCGATCGCCCCGATCTTCTCGCCGGCGATGGCCGGACGCAGGTAGCGCTCCCGGAGCTCGTCGGAGCCGAACTCGGCGAGCGCGGGGGTGCTCATGTGGCTCTGGACGCCGACCGCCATGGGGATCGCGCCGCAGCCGCAGTGCCCGAGCTCCTCCATGAAGACGAGGCCGCTGGCGAGATCGCCACCCGCTCCGCCCCAGCGCTCGTCGTAGTGGAGGCCGAGGAACCCGAGCTCGCCGCAGCGTCGGAAGACCTCGTCGGGGAAGTACCCCGCGTCCTCCCACTGGTCGACGTTTGGTCGGAGCTCCTTGTCGACGAAGCGGCGGATCGAATCGCGCAGTTCGTCGTGCTCGGGTGTGAAGACGGGGTGCCGGTGCGTCCCTCCCATGCCCGCACCGTAGCGCCGGCGTCCCGAACGGGGCGCGGCCGGGCCCCGAGCCCGTAGAATCACCGCCGTGAGTGAGTCGATTCTCCGCCGCCGCCTCGTGGATGCGAGCGAGCGGCTCAAGAAGCTGCGGGCCGAGCTCGCCGTCACCGACGAGCAGTTGCTGTTCCTCCAGGAGGCCGCCGAGGAGGCACGCTTGCGCGCGCTCGTCTCCGAGACGCCCCTCGCCGACGTCGAGGCCCGGGAGGCGCAGCGCCACGCCGATGCGCTCGGACGCCAGCGCGACGTGCTCCGCCGCGCCATCGACGCCCTCGTCCGCGAGCAGGATGCACTCCTCGATCGGATGGCGGCCGAGCTGCCCACGCACTGACGCACTGATCGCCCGACCCCCTGCTGAACATCCCCTCGCCCGCCACGTCCACCCGGTACGGAGCTGCTGTGTCGCAAGCCCGAGTCGTGATCGCCGAAGACGAAGCCATCATCCGTCTCGACCTCAAGGAGCTCCTCGAAGAGGAGGGCTACGAGGTCGTCGGCGAGACGGGACGAGGCGACGAAGCCGTCGAGCTGGTTCGGGAGCTCAGGCCCGACCTCGCGATCCTCGACATCAAGATGCCGGGCCTCGACGGGTTGACCGCGGCGCGCCACATCGTCGGCGAGCACCTCGCGGCCGTACTGATCCTCACCGCCTTCTCCCAGCGTGATCTGGTGGAGCAGGCCCGCGACGCCGGCGCGATCGGCTACATCGTGAAGCCGTTCCAGAAGAGCGATCTGATCCCGGCGATCGAGGTCGCGCTCGGTCGCCACAAGGAGCTCGAAGACCTGGCGCGCGACGTCGGCGACCTGAAGGACCGGCTCGAGGGCCGCAAGATCATGGACCGCGCCAAGGGGATCCTGCGCGACGACCACGGACTCTCGGAAGACGAAGCGTTCACCTTCCTCCGTACGGCGGCGATGGACCGCCGGACCAAGGTCGAAGCGGTCGCCCAGCTGGTGGTCGACGGGTCGCTCACGCCGTAGCCCCGCCACGTACTCTGGCGGTGTGTCGAAGCTCCTCCTCCTCGACGGTCACTCGCTGGCGTACCGCGCGTTCTACGCGCTCCCCACCGACCTGGCGACCTCCTCCGGGATGGTCACCAACGCGGTCTACGGGTTCACCGCGATGCTCGTGAAGGTCCTCGGCGACGAGCAGCCCGACTACGTCGCCGTCGCGTTCGACACGCCGGCGCGCACGTTCCGCAACGACATGGACGTCGACTACAAGGCGAACCGTAAGGAGACGCCCGATCTCTTCCGCTCGCAGCTGCCGTTGATCCGTCAGGTGCTCGAGGCGTTGCAGATCCCCACCGTCGAGCTCGAAGGTGTGGAGGCCGACGACGTGATCGGCACCCTCGCGACCCGCGCCGCGGCGAAGGGCATCGACACGATCGTCGTCACCGGCGATCGCGACTCGTACCAGCTCGTGCAGGACCCGCACCTCAAGGTGCTCTACAACAAGCGGGGCGTGTCCGACTACGCGCTCTACGACGAGGCCGGCATCAAGGAACGCACCGGCGTCACGCCCGCGCAGTACCCCGACTACGCAGCGATGCGCGGCGACACGAGCGACAACCTGCCCGGCGTTCCCGGCATCGGCGAGAAGACCGCGGCGAAGTTGATCAACTCCTACGAGAACCTCGAGGGCATCTTCGAGCATCTCGACGATCTCCCGCCGAAGCAGCGCGCGAACCTCGGCGAGATGCGCGAACGCGTGTTCCAGAACCGCGAGATGATGCGGCTGCGGCTCGACTGCGACATCTCGCTCGACCCCGACGACCTCGTCCCGACGGCGTTCGACCGCGACGAGGTGAAGACGCTGTTCACCCAGCTCGAGTTCCGCACCCTCTACCCGCGTCTCCTCGAGGCGGTGGGCAGCAGCGCGGTCGGTGTCGACGAACCCGACTCCGAGGCGGTCGACGTCGACGTCGCGCACATCCGCGCCGCGGCGCCGGCGGTCGAGTTGCTCGACGGGATCCGCGCCGGCGGTGCGCGGTTCGCACTCGAACCACGATGGGCGGGCATCCCGGGTCGTTCCGACATCGTCGGGCTCGGCGTGGCCGCGCCCGACGGCGTCGCGTCGTACGTCGAGGGCGAGCTGCTCGCCGATGGCACCGTGCGCGAGGCGCTGACGCGACTCCTCGCGGCCGACGGTCCCCCGCTCGTCGCGCACCGCGCCAAGGAGCTGATGCACGGCCTCGACCCGGTGGAGGTCTGGTCGCTCGACCTCGACACGGTCGTGATGGCCTACCTGCTCGATCCCGGTGAGGGGAAGTACCTCCTCGACGATCTCGTCGCCCGGCACCTCGGCCTGGAGGTGCGGTCACCCGACGCCGAGGAGGGCACACTCGACCTCGACGGCGACACCTCGATCGAGGAGACCGGGCGGCGCGCCCACGCGGTGCTCGCGCTGGGCCTGTTCCTCGAGGAGGCGTTGCAGGCCCGTGAGCTCGACGCGCTGTACGAGCGCATCGAGCGGCCGCTCGTGCGCGTGCTCGAGGAGATGGAGTCGACCGGCATTCGCATCGACCGCGAGTTCCTCGACGCGATGCGCCACGACCTCGCGCAGCAGTGCGAGCTCCTCGTGACGAAGATCCACGCGGCCGCGGGCGAGGAGTTCAACGTGAACTCCACGCCGCAGCTCCGCCGCATCCTGTTCGAGAAGCTCGGGCTCACACCGGTGAAGCGCACGAAGACGGGCCCGTCGACCGACGCCGACTCCCTGCAGAAGCTCGCCGACGAGCATCCGATGGTCGCCGACCTGCTCCGCTACCGGGAGGTCGAGAAGCTCCGCAACACCTACGCCGACGCGCTCCCGCCACTCATCGGCCCCGACGGCCGCATCCACGCGACTCTGAACCAGGTCGCGACGACCACCGGGCGGATCTCGAGCGAGAACCCGAACCTGCAGAACATCCCGGTGCGCACCGCCGAAGGTCGGGAGATGCGCCGTGCGTTCATCGCCGACGACGGGTGTGGCCTCCTCACCGCCGACTACTCGCAGATCGAGCTGCGGGTGCTCGCGCACCTCTCCGAGGATCCCGGGCTCATCGACGCGTTCGCCCGCGGTGCCGACGTCCACACGACCACGGCCGCGGGCGTCTTCGGCGTCGCCGAGGCCGACGTCGACGAGTTCCAGCGTCGGTTCGCCAAGGTCGTGAACTACGGACTCGCCTACGGCATGGAGGCCTACGGTCTCGGCCAACGCCTCGACATCCCCACCGATCAGGCGCGTGAGATCCTCGACAGCTACTTCGAGTCGTTCCCCGCCGTGCACGACTTCATGGACCGCACCGTGAAGGAGGCGCGCGACCGTGGATACACCACGACGCTGTTCGGGCGCCGCCGTCAGATCGCCGAGCTCGCGTCCGACAACTTCCGCATCCGTCAGATGGGGGAGCGGATGGCGCAGAACGCGCCGGTGCAGGGTTCCGCCGCCGACATCTTCAAGCTCGCCATGATCGACGTCGACGCGACCCTGCGCGACCGCGGCTTGTCGTCGCGCATGATCCTCACCGTGCACGATGAGCTCGTGCTCGAGGTCCCGACCGCCGAGCGCGACGACGTCGAGGTCCTTGTCCGCGAGACGATGGCCGCGGTGACGGAGCTCAAGGTTCCCCTCACGGTCGACACCGGCTTCGGCCCCAACTGGGCCGAAGCCAAGTAGCGCAGCCAGGGAGATGCGGGTGACGGGCGACGGGATCCCCACGCCATCGGGAGCGTGGTTCAACGAGGTCGCGGCCTTCCTCGGGCCGGCGTACCTGCGAAACGCGTTCACGAAAGGAACCGACCAGGAGGTCGAGTTCCTCGTGCGGCAGCTCGGGCTCGAGCCGGGGATGCGGGTGCTCGACGCGGGGTGCGGGCCGGGGCGTCACTCGCTGGCACTGGCGCGTCGGGGGATCGACGTGACCGGGTTCGACCTGTCGCCCGACTTCGTGGCGCTGGCCCGAGAGGCGGCGGCGGCCGAACAGCTGCCGGCCGAGTTCACGGTCCTCGACGTCCGCGAGCTGGGGTTCGCCGACGCGTTCGACGGGGTCATCTGCGTCTGTCAGGGCGGGTTCGGACTCCTCGGGGGCGACGACGATGCCGGGATCGTGGCTCGCCTCGCCGCCGCACTCCGCCCCGGTAGCCGACTCGCGCTCACCGCGTTCTCCTCGTACTTCGCCCTGCGGTTCCTGGAATCGGACGCGGGTGAGGAGTTCGACGCCCGCACGGGCGTGCTCCACGAACGGGCCATGGTGCGTGACGAGTCCGGCGAGGAACGGGAGTTCGACCTCTGGACCACCTGCTTCACGGCGCGCGAGCTCGACCTGCTCCTCGCCGAGGCGGGATTGGTCGTCGACGGCGTGTGGTCGGTTTCGCCCGGCGACTACGGCGCCCGTCCGCCCGACCTCGACCACCCCGAGCTCCTGGCGCTCGCGCACCGAACCGATCTCACCGGGCCCGCCTGACCCGGGCCTTTCGATCCGCCCCGAGTGGTTGTAGCCTGTGCTCCGGCGCCCGAACCGGGTGCCTCGTTCGCGCGCCCGAT
The DNA here is from genome assembly GCA_038328825.1 of Acidimicrobiia bacterium. Classification (GTDB taxonomy): domain Bacteria; phylum Actinomycetota; class Acidimicrobiia; order IMCC26256; family JANYLB01; genus JANYLB01. The sequence continues at coordinate 8,983 of JBBQMI010000027.1, forward strand.
GCTCGTGAGTCGCAATGTCAATGTTCCCCGAGGAGTCCTGTTGTCCGATCAAGAACTGAAGGAGCCGGCGCCCGTCGTCGAAGCCTCCGACCCCGGTCCCGCGCCGGTGGAGACGCCCGCAGCCGATGTGGGTGACGCGGAAGTGCACACCGAAGCCGAAGCAGTCGAAACAGTCGAAGCTGTCGAAGCAGAGATCGAGGACGAGGAAGAGCTCGACATCGTCGTCTTCGATGACCTCGGTGACATGTCGTTCTCCGATGCCATCGACGCCACCATCGTGGAGTTCGACGAGGGCGGTCTGGTCAGCGGCACGGTCGTCAAGATCGACAACGACGAGGTGCTGCTCGACATCGGGTTCAAGTCCGAGGGCGTGATCCCGTCGCGTGAGCTCTCGATCCGCAACGACGTCAACCCCTCCGAGGTCGTCTCGCTCGGCGAGGAGCTCGAGGCGCTGGTCCTCCAGAAGGAGGACAAGGACGGCCGCCTCATCCTCTCGAAGAAGCGGGCCCAGTACGAGCGGGCCTGGGGCACCATCGAGAAGCTCAAGGAAGAAGAAGGCGTCGTCTCCGGCCCCGTCATCGAGGTCGTCAAGGGTGGGCTCATCCTCGACATCGGCCTCCGCGGGTTCCTGCCGGCGTCGCTCGTGGACCTGCGTCGTGTGCGTGACCTCGCCCCGTTCGTGGGCAAGACGCTCGAGGCGAAGATCATCGAGCTCGACAAGAACCGCAACAACGTCGTGCTGTCGCGCCGGGCGTACCTCGAGGAGACCCAGCGCGAGCAGCGTGACGAGTTCCTCACCAACCTGAAGCCCGGTGAGGTCCGCCAGGGTGTGGTGTCGTCGGTCGTGAACTTCGGTGCGTTCGTCGACCTCGGCGGCATGGACGGACTCGTCCAC
>JBBQMI010000028.1:0-9839 GCA_038328825.1 Acidimicrobiia bacterium
GTGTCCAGCTTCACCGATCTCGGCGTGCCCGCCGACCACGCCGCCGCGCTCAGCGCGCGGGGCATCGAATCACCGTTCCCGGTCCAGGCCGCGACGATCCCCGACCAAATCGCCGGCCGCGACGTGTGCGGCCGAGCTCCCACCGGCTCGGGCAAGACGCTCGCGTTCGGGCTCCCGCTCGTCGAGCGGGTCGGTCGGTCCAAGCCGAACCGTCCCCGCGCGCTCGTCCTCGCCCCCACCCGCGAGCTCGCAGCGCAGATCGAACGTGAGCTCGCGCCGCTCGCCAAGGTGCGCGGTCGTCGTGTCTTCTCTGTCTACGGCGGTGTCGGCTACGACCCGCAGCGGCGGAACCTGCGTCGCGGCGTCGACATCCTCGTCGCCTGCCCCGGCCGCCTCGAAGACCTCATCGAGCAGCGCGTCGTCGACCTCAGCATCGTCGAGATCGTCGTCATCGACGAAGCCGACCGCATGGCCGACATGGGCTTCCTCCCCGCGGTGAAGCGCATCCTCGATGCCACCGCCGAGAAGCGTCAGACCGTGCTGTTCTCGGCCACGCTCGACGGCGACGTCGCCGTGCTCACGAAGAAGTACCAGCACGACCCGGCCCGTCACGAGGTCGAGGGCGTCGAGAACGACGGCATGGATGCCGAGCACCGGTTCGAGGAGGTCGAGTTCCACGACCGCCTCACGCGTACAGCAGAGGTGATCGACGCCGAGGGCGCGACGATCGTCTTCTGCCGCACCCGTCACGGCGCCGACAAGCTCGCCAAGAAGCTCGAGACCGCAGGTGTGCGTGCGGCCCCCATCCACGGTGGCCTGTCGCAGAACACGCGCGATCGCGCCCTCCAGGCGTTCCAGCGGGGCACCGTCCAGGCGCTCATCGCGACCGACGTCGCGGCCCGCGGCATCCACGTCGACGACGTCGCGTGCGTCGTCCACTTCGACCCGCCGGAAGACGCGAAGACCTACGTGCACCGTTCCGGTCGGACCGCCCGCAAGGGCGCGACGGGCGTGGTGATCTCGTTCGTCGGTGCCGACCAGCAGCGTGACAGCCGCAAGATGCGTCGCGAGCTCGGGTTCGAGACCGGACCGGAGCCGCACCGCCCGTCGAGCGCGCGGCAGCACCGGGCCCGCCCGGTCCGCAACCGCTCGCGTCAGCGTCGCACGGCGTCGGGTCGCTGACCGATCGACGGCACCACCCGGTCCTCCGCGGCTGCACCGTCCGCCTCGCGCGCCTCGACGACATCGAAGCCGTGCGAGCGGTCGAGGTGGCGGCGGCGACCCGGTTCGAGGGCACCGGGCTGCTCGACGGTGTGTCCGACGAGCCGACCGATGCCGAGTCGCTCCGGGATGCCGTGGGAGACGCCCGGCTGTGGGTCGCAGTCGACGACGACGATCCAGCGGTCGGGTTCGCGCTCGCCCGTTGGTGCGGCGACGACGCGCACCTGCAGGAGGTCGACGTGGTTCCCGAGTGGGGCCGCCGCGGGATCGGGAGGAGTCTCGTCTCCGAAGTGCTCGCCTGGGCCGTGGCGCACGATCGCGCGCGCCTGACGCTCACGACGTTCACAACGGTGCCGTGGAACGCGCCGTTCTACGAACGCCTCGGTTTCGCGGTCGTCCCCCAGGCGAAGTGGAGCGAGGCGTTGCGCGAATCGTGGGAGCACGAACGCGCGATGGGTCTCCCGATGGAGCAGCGCGTCGTGATGGCGGCACCGACACGCCCCTCCCTCGAACGCCCACGCGGGACCGGGGTAGCCTGAGGCACCGCCCACGAGCCGGAGATCCCATGGATTCGCACGTCGCCGACGTCTGGTTCCGCGTCACCGACCTCGAGGTCGTGTCGGGCGCGGGTGCGGTGGTCACCGCAGCCGACGGCACCGAGTACCTCGACTTCACGAGCGGCATCGGGGTGGTCAACACCGGTCACTGCCATCCCGACGTCGTCGCCGCGATCCGCGACCAGGCGGGACGGTTCATCCACGCCCAGGTGAACGTCTACCGGCATCCGCTGCTGGAGCAGCTCGGCGCCCGGCTCGCCGACGTCACCCCCGACGGCATCGAACGGTTCTTCTACGCGAACTCCGGGGCCGAGGCAGTGGAAGGCGCGGTGAAGCTGGCGCGGCAGGTCACGGGGAAGCCGCACGTGATCGTGTTCCAGGGCAGCTTCCACGGCCGCACCGCGCAGACGATGGCGATGACGACGTCGAAGATCGGGTACCGCGCCGGCCACGCCCCGCTTCCCTCGGGTGTGTTCGTGGCACCGTTCCCGAACCCCTTCTCCACCGGTGAAGCGGAAGCCGCCGCGGTGAAGCGGTGCCTCGCCGAGCTCGACCTCGTGCTCGCGACCCAGACCGCGCCGGCCGAGACCGCGGCCATGGTGATCGAGCCCGTGCTCGGCGAGGGTGGATACCTCCCGGCACCGCCGGGGTTCCTCGCCGGAATCGCCGAACGCTGCCGCGCGCACGGGATCCTGTTCGTCGCCGACGAGATCCAGACCGGGTTCGGTCGCACCGGTCGGTTCTTCGCGTGCGAGGACCAGGGGGTGACCCCCGATGTGCTGATCATGGCCAAAGGCCTCGCGTCGGGCTTCCCGATCTCGGCCGTCGGCGCGCCGGTCGACCTGATGGAACGGTGGCCGACCGGTTCCCATGGCGGGACCTACGGCGGAAACCCGATCGGGTGCGCGGCGGCATTGTCCACCATCGACGTGATCGACGCACCCGGCTTCCTCGACACGGTGCGGGCCAAGGGCGCGCGACTGACCGCGGCGTTGCGCGCGGTCGCGGCCGACCATCCCGCACTCGGCGACGTGCGCGGCCCGGGCCTCATGGTCGGCTGCGAGATCGTCGACGCCGCCGGTCGGCCCGACGCCGCGCGCGCCGGCGCCATCACGCACCACTGCGTGGACCACGGTCGGGTGCTCTTCATGACCGCCGGGTCGTTCGGCAACGTCGTGCGGTGGATCCCTCCACTGATCGCGACCGATGACCAGCTCGACGCCGGCGTCACCGCCTTCGCCGCCGCGCTCGCCGCCACGGCGTAGTTCAGCGCGGCACCCCTCGGTGCCGACAACTGGAGCAGGACCGACCAAGACGACCCGCCAGGCGAGGAGGGTGTCCGATGCCGTTCACCGACGGGAAGATCGTCGTCGAGGAGATCAGTGACGAACGCTGGGCGCTGACCGAATCGGTGACGTACGCCGGCAACACCGAGACGTTCGTCGTGCCGGCGGGGTTCCAGACCGACTTTGCGTCGGTGCCGCGGATCTTCGTGTGGTTGCTGCCGCGCTACGGCAAGTACACGAAGGCGGCGATCCTCCACGACTGGCTCTGTGCGCGGGTACGGGAGGGGACCTTCGACCGCGCCGATGCCGACGGGCTGTTCCGGCGCTCGATGCGCGAGCTCGGAGTGCCGTTCGTGCGGCGGTGGCTCATGTGGGCCGCGGTCCGTTGGGGCGCCGGTCCCCGCAGCCTCGTCGCACCCGGGATCGGCCAGCTGCTGCTGGTCCTGCTCGTGACCGTCCCGGCCGTCGCGTTCCTCGCCGCGCCCGCGGTGGTCATCGTCGCGGCCATGGCGCTCTTCTGGTTCGTCGAGCTCGTCGCGTTCCTCGTGCTCAAGCCGTTCAGTCAGAAGCAGGTGAACCGACCCCGGTTCCTCTGGGGTGCCGCGTGAAGCGGCGCGACCGACCTTCGTGCTATGCCGGTTCGGGGGCGGGTGGCGCCGCAGGGATGCTCGCGCCGCCGCCGGCACCGAACTGGTCCTCGGCGACGCCGCGCACCAGCTCGGCCAGCCGTTCGTTGGGGTCGAGCCCGCTCGCGCGGGCATCGTCGACCGCGGCATCGATGATCGCGCGCGCCAGGCTCTTGCCCGCGGCGCCGTGCGCGGTGATCCACTCGCTCCGCTCCAGCTCCTCCTGTTGCAGCCACGCGCCGATCGCGTCGAGCTGCGCCGCGGTCGCATCGAAGCCGAGGGTGGCGTGGAAGAAGGGAAGCAGGTCGGCGCGGTAGTCGTGACCCTTGGCCTCGAACTGGCCGGGCACGACGTTGGCGGAGTTCTTCATGTCGACGAGCACCTGGAAGAACGTGGTGGTGGGAACCCACCGCATCGCCTGCGGTACATGGGTCGGCCGGGTCTTCGGCGGACCGAGCCACGGCGGCGACTGGATCATCAGCTCCGGACCGAACACGGCCACGCCGTCGTCGTGGTGGGTGATCATCACATAGCGGACACCCGCGCGCTCGGCGGGATCGAGCGCGTGCCACTCGTCGATGGTGCTGTACACGCCGACGATCCCCGCGTCGACGTCGGGCCGGTCGTCGTAGAGGACCTGTTCCTTCCACTTGCTGAAGTGCGGCGTGCCGATCCAGATCGAGTGGTCGATCCCTGTGTCGACGAGGCCTCTCGTGCCGCGGTCGACGAACGGGTCTTGGCTCGTCCACGCGCCGAGGCTCTCGCCGAAGAGCACGAGCTTCGGCCGCTGGTCGGCGGGGATCCGCAGCAGCCGCTCGCGCAGGGCGTCGAGGAGCAGGCGGGCCTGGCGGCGGCCCTCGTTGACCTGACCGAGCGAGAGCACCGACGGTTTCGCCGCGTACTGCATCGCGACCGTGGCGCAGTCGCCGCGCGCGAGGAACTCGAGCGCGCTCACGGCGGCGTAGTTCACGTAGCCCGTGCCGGTGGGTGAGTCGACGAGCAACCACGACCGTTCGAACGCGCCGGTGCGTTCCAGCTCCGCGAGGACGCGCGCGACGCGCGCGTCCTCGGTGTCGGCGCTCCCCAGCCCGACGTACACGCGGATCGGCGGAGCCGCGCCGCGCTCACCGGTGATCTCGTCGATCTTCTCGGCGGCGTTCACCATCCACACGAACCGTCGGCCCTGCCGGGCCAGGCTGCCGAACTCGACGAGGCTGTCGAGGCTGCCCGACACGAGCGGGTTCGGTGGTGGCACGTCGAACGCGGCTTCGATCGACTCCTCCTTCGCCTCGATGCGACCGAAGACCTCGTGGACGAGCAGGCGGGTCGCGGCCGTGAGTGCGGCCATCGCCGCCGCGTGCCCGATCGGTCGGAGCAGCTCCGGGTTCACACGCAGCACGCGGGCGGCGCTGCGCGACACGAAGTCGGCGAGCACGCGCTCACCGAAGCCCATCGACGACACCGCACCGGTCACGAGCACGCCGAGCGCGAGTGCCTTGGCCGGTGAGGCGGCGACACCCTCCGGGGGCAACCCGGTGTCGAGGTGCTCGGCCCGCCGGCGGCGGTACTCGCCGTAGACCGCGAGCACGCTCGCGGCGGGCACCACCATCGGCACCGTGCCGCGCTTCTTGCCCCGGCTGAAGACGAACGCCTCCTGCAGCACACCGATCACGGCGCCCGACGCGCCCGACGTGGCGAGTACGAACGCGCCGGTCCGGGCGCCGGCCCGCGGGAGCGGTTCCCGGTCGCGCTGGCGGATCAGACGTTGGACCGCGATGCCGGCGCCCACCGCCGCGAGGTCGAGCGCGATGGTCACCTGACTCCAGGTGCGGTCGTCGAACGAACGCGCCTTGCGCGTCCCGCCGCCGAGCACGAGCAGCGCGCCCGACTGGATCGTCTCCTGCACGAGCGACACGAGGGCGTGGTTCGAGGCGATCGACAGACCGGTGACGATCGCCTGGTCCAAGGTGTTGCGCGGCATGAGCGTGCGCTGGAAGGTGAGGGGGACATTCATCCCCGCGACGAGGATCCCGGCCTGGTCGGCCCGATGTGCGAGGGAGGGGGCGGAGCGCCGTCGGGGCATCCCGGCACGCTATCCGCCGCCCGCCGGTAGGGTGACGGGTGGGGGTGATCACATGCCGTACGTGAGCGGGCGCGTGGTGCACGATGCCGACGCGCACATCATGGAGACGCCGACGTGGTTGCGCGACCACGCCGATCCGGGGCTACGTGATCGGATCGCGCCGCTGTCGCTCTCGAGCGGCAACGAGTTGCGCCAGACCGGTGACCCCGGCGAGCAGCTGCGCGACCTCGACGCCGCGTTCACCCGTCTGGCCGCGAAACACGCGTCGGAGGAGTACCGCGCGGTCGAGGCCGACGAGATCATGCGCCGCAAGAACTTCGCCGCGACCGGCGCGTTCATGGCCGACGACCGACCCCGCGCGCTCGACCTCCTCGGGTTCTCCAGTCAGCTCGTCTTCAACACGTTCCACAACCGGCGCCTCCACGACTGGGAGCACCGCGGCGACCTCGACTTCGCCTACGGCGTCGCGCGCGCCCACAACCGCGGGATGATCGACTTCTGCTCCGTCGATCCGCGCCTGCTCGCCACGGCGTACGTGCCGCTCGCCGACTTCGACCGGGCCGCGGCGATGGCCGACGAAGCGATCGCGATTGGTGCCGCCGCCCTCCTGGTCGCGTCGGGTTGCCCCGCCGGGCACTCGCCGAGCCACCTCGGGCTCGATCCCGTGTGGGCCCGGGCCCAGGAGGCCGGGATCCCGATCGTGTTCCACGTCGGCGGCACCGACGACCTCATCGACGCGAACTACTTCCAGAACGGGTTGCCGATCCCTCCCGACTTCCACGGTGGTGAGGAGAACTTCCGGTCGGTCGACTACATGGGGATCCCCGGCCCGCCGGCGCAGACGCTCGCCACCATGATCTTCGACGGCGTGCTCGAACGCTTCCCGACGCTGCGGATCGGTGTGATCGAGCAGGGCGCGATCTGGGTGCCGTCGTGGATGCGACAGATGGAGTCGGCGTTCGAGGCGTTCCACCGCCACGAGGATCGGTTGCAGGCGCTTTCGATGCGACCGGCCGACTACGTGCGGCGCCAGGTCCGGTTCACGCCGTATCCCACCGAGGACGTCGGCTGGATCATCGATCAGGCCGGGCCCGAGGTGTGCCTGTTCTCGTCGGACTACCCGCACGTCGAGGGCGGCCGTCGACCCGTCGAGCGGTTCGAGGCGTCGCTCGGATCGGCCGACGCCGAGATCCGACAGCGCTTCTACTGCGACAACTTCCTCGACCTCATGGGCCCTGCGGGAGTGGCGCTCAGCCGAGCGTCGTGACGAGGTCGCGCAGGGCCCGCGCGTACCGCGCCGGGTCGTTGCAGCCCCAACCGTGTTCGGGCAGGTCGAAGTACTCGACCGACAGGCGACCGTCGTAGTCGAGGTCGTCGAGGCGGCGCAGGATCGCGCCGAAGTCCACGTCGCCGTCGCCCGGCGGGACCTGCGTGGCCCCGGGTCGCGCGTCGCGGAGCTGCACGTGACCGGCGAAGGGAAGGAGCTCGAGCACGTCGCCATCCCAGTCGGTCACGTGACCGGTGTCGATCAGGAAGCGCAGACCCGGGACCTCGTCGCGCAGGGCCCGAACCTGGTCGATCGAGTGCACCGACGCGCCGGCCCACGGCTCGCAGAGCGCCTGCGGTGCGGCCCGCCACCACCGGACAGTGCGTTCCCAGGCCCGGTCGCCGTCGGGGGGCGCGGGCGTCGCGCACCACGTCGGTTCCGGCCTCGGGAACGCCGTCGGGCACCCGATCGGCAGCACGAGGGCCGCCGGGTCGGTCCCCAGCATCACGTCGATGTGATCGAAGCCGTCGGCGCGGGCCCGTTCGGCCCGCTTCCCGACGTCGGGCTCGCTCGCATACGCAACGTCGACGACTCCGAGCGGATACCTCATCGTGCGCAGGCTACGCGCACCGGGGATCTGCGAAGCTCCTGCCGTGAGCGTCGACATCACGGGGGCCATCGACCTGCACTGCCACTCCGGACCCGACGCGCACCGACAGCGGTCGGTGACGGCCATCGCGGCGGTCGCTCAGGCGCGCGCCGCCGGACACGCGGGCGTGCTCCTGAAGTCGCACAGCGAGCCGACGGCGCAGCTCGCCCGGGTCGTGGCCGAGGCGGTCGACGGGATCGGCGTGTACGGCGGTGTGTGCTGCGACCACGAGATCGGCGGGCTCAACCCGGTTGCGGTCGAGGTCGCGCTCGCGCTCGGGGGCCGGATCGTGTGGCTGCCGACGCTCTCGTCGCGCCAGGACGTCGTGAACGGGGTCGCCGCACAGCTCGGGATCCCCGGACCCGGCCTCGTCGTGGTCGACGAAGACGGCGCGCTGCTGCCCGCCGTGCGCGAGATCGCAGACCTCTGCCGGGAGCACGACGCCGTGCTCGCGACCGGACACACCACCGCGGCGGAGCACCACGCGGTCGCGCGTGAGTACGGGCGCCGGCAGAAGGTTCTCGTGACCCACGCGATGGAAGAGCTCGCCGGTCCGAACCTGAGCGTCGAGGCGTGTGCGGAGCTCGCCGACCTCGGCGCGACGATCGAACTGTGCGCGCTCACGTGCATCGGTGCGCTCGCGACCCGTCCCGTGTCGGACATCGCGGGTGCGGCCCGCCGGATCGGAACCGACCGGTGCACGCTCGCGAGCGACTACGGCCAGGCCGTGAACGTTCCACCGGCTGAAGGGCTCCAACGGTTCGCCGACGCGCTCGTCGCCGACGGAGTCGCGGTGGCCGACGTGCGCACGATGATCGCGGCGAACCCGGCTGCGCTCGTTGCCGGGTGAGTCACGTCACGCCGATCACGCCCGTCGCGCCTCGGCGACCTGCTCGAGCGCGGTGCTGAGCGCACGCGCGTCGCGTGCGTCGACGAAGCGACCGAGGTGCTCGTCGAGCGCGTCGCGGTAGACCCGCTGGGCTCGGCGGAACTGCGCCCGGCCGGCGCGTGTCAACGCCAACGAGGTCCGGCGGCGGTCGGCGGGATCGGTGAGGCGGCGGACCAGGCCGTCTGCCTCCATGCGCTGCACGAGCCGGCTGAGTCCGGGTTGGCTGTAGCGCACCCGCATCCGATCGTGGAGCTCGCCGATGCGCAGACCGTCGGGCTCCCGGTCGAGGTACGCGAGGGCCGAGTACACGCCCGAGTCGAGGCCGGCATCTCGCTCGAGCACATCGACGACCTCGCGCAGCACCGGTTGGTAGACGTCGACGATGGCGCTCCAGAGCAGTTGCGTGACTTCGGAATCGGTCGGCGGCGACTCCGTCGATCGCGGCACCGTCAGCGGCGCGGGTCGTCGAGGAGGAGCTCGAACTCGCCCGCGACCCGTCGTCGGATCGCCCGGGCGACGGTGTCGGCGAGCTGATCGGGGGGGAGCACGCAGTCGGCGCAGCTCACGTCGTCGAGCCGGAGCTCGAGCCGGATGCGCAACATCTTCGGGTCGGCATCGACGAGGAGGAGATCGGCGCCGTCGGCGCGCAGCATCCGGCCGACCTCGTCGACGGCTTCGGCGACACTGCTCGGGTCCACGTCAGTGCCCGGCCGCGGCAGCACTCTGCATCGCGCTCTCGCCGAAACTCGGGAGCGCGATCGCGTGGAGGCTGCCGAGTCCGCCGCACACGACCGGAACGATCTGGTCGGGGCGGGCGGTGAGGTACACCCGGTCGTCGCCCCCATGACCGACGCGACCCGTGCGACCCTTCGCGCGCAGGATCTCGCGGTTCGGTTCGGGCCAGAGGTCGAGCGGTTGCCACGCGTGCTCGTGGAGGAACACCTGGAGGTCGGCGACGTCGGCGAACGGGGCACCGAACCGCTCGGCCCACATCGGGTTGACGGCGAGCACGACCTCGCCGTTGTCGGCGTTGCCCAGGTACATGTTCGCGAGCGGGTACGCCATGCTCTTCGCGAGGAGGGCGAGGAGGTCGCGGGGATCGTCGTTGTGGATGTCGGCAAGGGGGAACGTCCCCTTGCCGCCGTGCACCGTGACGACGTCGGTCGAGGTGTCGAACCCGCGCCGCTGCGCGAGCGACGGCCACGGCGAGCGCTCCTCCCACTCGCCGAAGCACATCCCGAAGCGGGCCGGTTGGCCGAAC
>JBBQMI010000029.1:0-9808 GCA_038328825.1 Acidimicrobiia bacterium
GCGTCTTTCAGCGCCTGCATCCCCTCGTACGCCGGCTCCCCCTCGTAGGCACACGCGAGGTCCTTGAACAGGAACGGGACACCTCGGAACGGGCCGTCGGGCAGCGTCGAGGCGCGGGCTTCGCCGACGGCCCGCTCGAAACGCTGCGTCGTGAGCGCGTGCACCTGCGGGTCGACGCGCTCGACCCGGGCGATCGCGGCTTCGACGAGCTCGACCGGACTGATCGCACCCGTCCGTACGAGGTCGGCCTGCGCAGTGGCATCGAGATCGGCGAGATCATCCACTCTGGAGCTTCTCCTCGGGAGTCGGCGCGGCCGAGACTATCGCCGGGACGCGATCGCTAGCCTGCGAAGAATCGCGCGACCGAAACCACTCGACCGACCAGATGGAGAGGGCGTCATGGCGATCCACAGGAAGACGACACCCGTGAAGGCTTCGTCGAAGCGAGCGGCAGCGAAGCGGGCACCGATCTCGGAATCGGACCCCATCTTCGCCCGGAGTGGTGAGTCGCACGACATCCCGCGCCACCAGCTCCCCGCAGCGAGCATGCGGCCGGACACCGCGCGCCAGATGATCCACGACGAGCTCATGCTCGACGGCAACGCGCGCTTGAACCTCGCCACCTTCGTGAGCACGTGGATGGAGGAGGACGCGCGCGAGCTCATGGAGGAGACGTTCGACAAGAACATGATCGACAAGGACGAGTACCCGGCCACAGCCGAGCTCGAGGCCCGCTGTGTCAGCATGCTGAGCCGCCTCTGGAACTCCCCCGCCGAGGAGGAGGCGACCGGTACGTCGACCACGGGATCGAGCGAGGCCGCGATGCTCGCGGGGATGGCGTTGAAGTGGCGCTGGCGCGCCCGCCAGGAGGCCGCGGGGAAGTCGACGGCCAAGCCGAACATGGTGATGGGTTCGAACGTGCAGGTGTGCTGGGAGAAGTTCTGTCGCTACTGGGAGGTCGAACCCCGCCTGGTGCCGATGGAAGGTGACCGGTACCACATGACCGCGGAACCGATGCTCCCGTTCATCGACGAGAACACCATCGGTGTGGTGCCGGTGCTCGGCTCCACGTTCGACGGTAGCTACGAGCCCGTCGCCGAGATCTGCGCCGCGCTCGACAAGCTCGAAAAGGACACCGGCCTCGACGTGCCGGTGCATGTCGACGGCGCATCGGGCGGCTTCGTCGCACCGTTCATCGATCCCGGCCTCGAGTGGGACTTCCGCCTGCCGCGCGTGCAGTCGATCAACGCGTCGGGTCACAAGTACGGCCTCGTCTACCCCGGCGTCGGGTGGGTGATCTGGCGCAACCCCGAGGCGCTCCCCGACGAACTGGTCTTCAACGTGAACTACCTCGGCGGCAACATGCCGACCTTCGCGCTGAACTTCTCCCGCCCGGGCAGCCAGGTCGTGGCGCAGTACTACAACTTCATCCGGCTCGGCTTCGACGGCTACCGCCAGGTGCAGCAGGCGGCACGTGACATCGCGACCTCACTCGCGGAGCACATCGCGGCGTTGGATCACTTCGAGCTCATCACCGACGGCACGGAGCTCCCGGTGTTCGCGTTCCGCCTGGCCGACGGCATCGAGAACTACACCGTGTTCCACGTCACCCAGGTCATGCGCGAACGCGGGTGGCTCTTGCCGGCGTACACCTTCCCGGAGAACCGTCAGGACCTCGGCGCGATCCGCATCGTCGTGCGCAACGGGTTCACGCGCGACCTCGGCGAGCTGCTCCTCATCGACCTCAAGCGCGCGGTCACCTACCTCGATCAGCTCGACCACCCCTTGCCCCCGCTGGTCAGCCAGAGCTTCTCGCACTAGCAGGAGAATCAGGCGTGGTTGGGCGGGATGCGGTCGGCCCAGGGCTGCGCGGTCTCGAGCTGCGCGGCCACCCGGATCAGCAGGTCCTCGCAGCCGAACGCGCCGACGAGCTGGATGCCGACCGGCAGGCCGTCGGGGGTCCAGTGCATCGGGAGTGAGATCGCGGGCTGGCCGCTCACGTTGAATTGCGCGGTGTAGGGCACGAAGTCGGCCGACCGCAGGAACCCGCCGAGCGGGTTGTCGGCGGTCGAGTCGAACGTGCCGTGGGCGACGGGCGGCTCGCCGAGGGTCGGCGTGAGGAGCAGGTCGAACCCGTCGGCCCACCACTGCGCGGCTTCCCGGTTCGCCCTGCCCGCGGCGCCGACCGCGTCGAGGAGCTGCGCGGCGGTGACCGTCCGGCCCATCTCGGCGAGCGCCCACGTGAGGATCTCGACGTCGTCTGCGGTCATCGGTCGGCCGAGCTTCTCCGACCACTTGTCGAGCGCGGCCCCGCAGTCGGCGGCCCACACCGCGCCGAACTGCATGATGAGCTCCTCGCTGTCGAAGCCACCGGGGCTCGACACCTCGACGTGGTGGCCGAGCGACTCGAGCAGCTTCGCGGTGCCTTCCGCGGCCGCGACACAATCGGGATCGATGGCCGACGCACCGATCGGGTTGTGCGTGAGCAACCCGACGCGTAGCCGGCCGGGTTCGGCACCGACTTCGTCGCGGAAGGGGCGCGCCGGCGCCGGCGCCTGCGTGGGGTCACCCGGGAAGGGACCGGAGATCGCGTCGAGCACCGCGGCGGTGTCGCGCACACTGCGCGACAGGCAACCCTCGACGATGAGGAAGCTCGAGATCTCGTCGGCCTCGGGTCCGACCGACGTCCGGCCGCGCGTCGGCTTGAGTCCGACGAGGCCGCAACAGCTCGCGGGGATGCGGATCGACCCGCCACCGTCGTTGCCGTGTGCGACCGGCACCATTCCGCTCGCGACCGCGGCCGCGGATCCGCCCGACGAACCGCCCGGGGTGCGTCCGAGCTGCCACGGGTTGTGGGTCGGTCCGTACGCGACCGGTTCCGTCGTGGGGACCAGGCCCTGCTCCGGCGTGTTCGTGCGCCCGAGGGGTATGAAGCCTGCGGCGAGGTACTGCTTGGTCAGGTTGTCGGTGTGGGAGGCGCGGTAGCCGGCCTCCTTGGCGACGCCCATCCCCTCGCCGTACGGCTCGCCTTCCTGCGCGCACATCAGGTCCTTGAACAGCGTGGGCACACCCCGGAACGGTCCGTCGGGCAGCGATCCCACAGCTTCGGCGCGCGCCTTGTCGAAGCGCTCGTGGATCACCGCGTTGATGTCGCCGTTGAGCTTCTCGATGCGGTTGATCGCCGCATCGACGAGCTCGAGGGGACTGGCTTCACCGGTGGCGACGAGCTCGGCTTGGGCGGTGGCGTCGAGGTACGCGAGATCGGTCATGGGGCCAGACGGTACGCGCTACCAACCCCGGAGGTCGACTGCCCAGCTCTCGGTGATCGTGCCGTCGGCGGCGGCGAGGTTCATCCGCTCGTGGTAGGTGACGGTCGGGTCGACGTGCGCCGGCCAGACCCGGATCCGATCGCCCACGGCGAGCGTGCCGGCAGCGGTCGAGCCCTCACCGGGAGTGTCCTCACTGGGAATGAACGTGATGTGTTCGTCGGAGCAGAAGAGCACCTCGGCGCCGTCGATCGTCGGGTCGCCGTGGTCCATGCCGAGAGCCTTGAGCCCGCAGTCGGCGACGGCCCACCCCTTCTTCGAGACCGAGATCACGGTGGCCTCGACCCACAGCGCGCGGCGGAAGGGGAGACCGAGCGCGCCGTAGGCGGTGTCCATCAGCGCGTACGAACCGGCCTGGATCTCGGTGCACCACGTGTTGAGGTCGAACGTGCCGGTGCCGCCGCCCGACACGAGGTCACCACCGACGAGCTCGTGCGCGCGCAGGAGCTTCGCCATGCACCGCTCGGTCTGCTCGGCGCGCCAGGCGCGATCGGTGTTGCCGACGACGTGACCCTCGTATCCCATAACGCCGCGCACCTCGAGGCCCGCGGCGCGGGCGGCGTCGGCGACGCGGCCGGCGTCGTCGGGGAGACAGCCGCAGCGGGGGAGTCCGACGTCGACGTCGACCACGACCTCGCGGATGCCGGCTCGTGCTGCTGCGGTGAGTGTCGCTTCGGAGTCGATCGCGACGGTGACGCGCGCGTCGGCGTCGGCCATCGCGCGCAGTCGGTCGGCATCGACGGTCTCGTTCGCGAGGAGGAGGTCGTCGCCGAGCCCCGCCACGGCCATGCCGAGCACCTCGCGTGGGGTGGCGCAGGTGAAGGCGGTGTGGCCGTGCGCGCGTTGGCGTTCTGCGAGTGCGGTCGTCTTGTGGGCCTTCACGTGGGGCCGGCACGTCGCGCCGGGCAGCGCGCTCGCCATCGTCGCGAGGTTGTGGTCGAGCGCGTCGGTATCGACAACCAGGGCAGGGGTCGGGAGCGCGGCGACGGTGTCCGGCGAGGCCATTGCCGTGGGAGCATGGCACGCACATGGCCACGCCCGTCGAGGATCGCCCGCAGGTCACCGAGGCCGTCCACACGGTGGACCTTCCCGCCGGGCCGCAGCGCGACTCGATGATCCCCGCGACACGGTGGGTGGAGGCGCCGCCGGAGGCGCTCGCCCTCGGCGCCGACCTCGGCCACGAGCTCGTCGCATACATCCGCCGCATCGGGCGATTCCTGTTGTGGCGGGCCGGACCGGCGGTCGACGCCGACTCCCGCTACCTCGCGCTCGCGGCCGACGATCTCACCGAGCAGTACACGTTCCGACTGTTCCCCGACGGTACCGGCGACGGCTCCGGCCCCGACGGCGTCACCCAGACTCGCTTCCGCACCTGGAAGGAATCCCTCCGAGACGGGTAGCGCGCGTAGTCCCGGATACGGGGGAATCGAGGCGCCCTGGCCGGCTGTGGGAGCATGACCGTCACATGGCACAGACGCGCGGAACCGGCTGGTACTCCGACCCCTGGGGCACCGACGACGAGCGCTACTTCGACGGTAGCGCTTGGACCCGTCAGGTTCGCCCTCCGGGTCAGAAGCACGTCGCCGGCGACATCGCTCCGGCAGGGGCGCCGGCGACGGTCGGCGCGACCAGCGACGCCGTCGCGCCGGCGACGGCCGGGACCGACGTCGCCGCTGCTCCGCCTCCGGGCGCCGCGACCGATGCGGAGGCTCCGCCTGCGGCAGGTTGGAACGCCGATCCCTGGGGCGAAGCGACCTGGCGGTGGTGGGACGGCCACCAGTGGACCGGATACACCGACAAGACCACGCCGCTCTCGTCGAGCGCGGCGGTTGCGGCCGAGCTCGAGACCGAGCGCACGTGGGCTCGGTGGGCCCGGATCGCGGTCACGGTGAACCCCGTGTTCCAGGTCCTCGCGCTGGTGGGCGCATCGATCCAGTGGCGATGGATCGCCGATCACTGGGACGAGGTGGTCAAGGGCACCAGCTCCGCCCCGAGCAACGGCTCGATCTTCACGTACTTCGGACTGCCGACCCTCGGGGTCATCGTCCTCCTGATCCTCTGGCTCTACCGCGCCGGCGCAACCGCGCGCGCGGCCGGACTCCCGCTGCGCCGCGATCCGGGGCTCGGTGCGGTGTCGTTCATCATCCCGATCCTGCAGCTCTGGTGGCCCTACCGCGCCGCGCGTGACGCGGTGGGCCCCGACGAGCGGGCGCAGCACCTCGTCGTGCGGTGGTGGACCGCATGGATCGCGTCGACGGTGAGCGGCGTCCTCGTGTTCGGGGCCGCGTTCCTTCCCGAGATCTATTCGATCGTCGCGGTGGCGATCGTGGCCGCGATCAGTGTCGTCGCAGCGCTGACCGGACGTGCGGTCGTGAACGCGATGCTCGCGACCCACGAATCTCTCGCCGACGCGAGCGTGAGCTGAGGTTCAGGTCCCCGTCCACTTCGGTGGGCGCTTCTCGGCGAACGCGGTGGCTCCCTCGATCGAGTCCTTCGTGGAGAAGACCTCCATCGCCAGCTCGTAGTTGCGCGGCCACGCCTCTGCTTCGGTGAGGTCCCGCGCTTCGCGCACCATCGTTCGGGAGTTGCGCACCGAGATGGGAGCGTTCGCGCACACGCGCTCGGCGAGCTCGAGCGCGGCGTCGAGCACATCGGCGCGCGCGACCACGCGGTTGACGAGACCGAGCTCGAACGCCCGGCGCGCGTTGATCGGGTCGCCCGTGAGCGCGAGCTCCATCGCGGTCGCGGTCGGGATGCGGTTCGGGAGTCTGATGAGGCCACCCGCTGCGGCGAACAGTCCGCGCTTCACCTCGGGGATGCCGAAGTTGGCGTCGTCGGCGGCGACGACGAGGTCGCACGCGAGCACGATCTCGAAGCCGCCGGCGAGCGCGTGACCGTTCACCGCCGCGATGAGCGGTTTGGCGAACGCACGCGTGGTGATTCCGCCGAACCCGCCCCGCTTGGTCGCGAGTTGGCCGCTGTCGCTCGTGGCGACGCGTTTGAGGTCGGCGCCGGCGCAGAACACCTGGCCGGTTCCGGTGATCACGACTGCGAGCGTGTCGTCGTCGGCTTCGCACGCGTCGAGCGCGGCCTCCATGGCTCGCGCGACGTCGCCGTTGACCGCGTTGCGAGCCTCGGGTCGGTTGATCCGCAGGATCGCGACCCGTCCCCGTTGCTCTCGAACCACTGCTTGCTGTTCGGCATCTTCGCTCATGGCCGTGACCGTATCCGAGACCCGCTCAGCTCAGCTCGGGGCCGGGTGGGAGAGGCACGGGATCGGCCTCCCCCTGGACCGGCGTGTCGAGCGCGGTCGAGAAGGCGGGGCGGAAGATGCGGGCGACCACGAGCATGACGAGCATGAGCGCGGCCGAGCCTGCGGTGACGACGCGGAGACCCCACATGTCGGCGAGCGCGCCCTGGACCACCGCGCCGATCGGGTAGACGGAACCGAGGAGGACCATCAACACGCTCATGACCCGGCCGCGCACGGCCGAGGGAGATCGCAGCTGCGCGATCCCCGTGAAGCTCGACAAGGCACCCAGGTAGAGGAACCCGACCACGAGGAGCGCGCCGACCGCGAAGCCGAGCGTCGGCGACGCGGCGTAGACCATGAGCGACACGGGGAGCAGGTAGAGCACGCCGAGGAGGACGAGTCTCGGCCCGAAGCGGGCTGCGAGGATGCCGAGTGACAGGGCCATCGTCACCGCACCGATCCCCTGCGCGGTGACGAGCGCCGACGTCGCGCCGGGACCGCCGTCGAGCACCTCGAGGGCCATCGTGGGGATCAAGGCGATGAACGGAGCCGCGAGCAACGAGTTGATCGTCATGTATCCCACGACCACGCGGAGGGCGGGTTCGTTGCGGACGAAGCGGAGGCCCTGGCGGATCGAACCGAAGATCGAGGAACCGTCGTGGGGTGCGGGGGGCGGGAGTCGGAGCACGAGCAACACCGCGATCACCGCGAGGAAGCTCGCGGTGTTGATCGCGAACGCCCACGAGTATCCACCGGTCGCGATCACGATGCCCGCGATCGCCGGGCCGACGACGCGGCCCAGGTTCCACTGCGCCGACGAGAGGGCGACGGCGCCGACGATCTCGTCGGTCGGGACGAGGTCGGGGAGGATCGCACTGAACGCGGGGAAGCCGAGGGCCTGCGCGCAACCCGCGAGGAACACGATTCCGGCCACGAGTCCTGGCGATGGAGTCCCGGTGGCCGCGAGCAGCGTGAGGATCGCGGCGAGGACGGTCTGCGTGCTCGTCGTCGCCAGCAGCAGGCGGCGCCGGGGGATGCGGTCGGCGAGTGCACCGCCGAACGGGCCGACGAGCGCCGCCGGCACGAAGTTCGCGGCCGCGACGAGTCCCGTCCAGGCCGCCTGGCCAGTGGTCTCCTGCACGAGGATGCCGACTGCCACCGCTTCCATCCACGTACCGATGTTGGACACGAACGCGCCGCTCCAGAGCAGCGCGAACTGGCGATGGCGGAGTGGGGCGACGGCCCGGGAGAGGTCCAACGGCCCGACGCTACAAGGCCCGGCAACGCGCTCCGGAGGCCGTAGCCTGCGACGGTGACCCGACCCGAGAAGGTAGATCGCCACGCGAAAGCCGGCACGCGCGAGGGCAAGCGTGATGGGAAGATCGTGGAGCTCGTGAACCTGCCGAGTCGCTTCGAGGCGGATCTGTTGATGGCCCGACTCGACGAGGCCGGCATCCAGACGATGGCGAAGTACGGCGACGCCGACGGCATGGCGCCGTCGATCGGCCTCCTCGACGGCTACCGCGTGTGCGTCTTCGACGACGACCTCGACGCGGCGCAGGCGTTCCTGGACGATCTCGATCCAGGAGCAGAGGCGTAGCCCGGTCGATGCGGCTCGCGGCGAGGTTCGGGGTGCTCGTCGTACTCGTCCTGATCCTGGGTGCGTGCGAGTCGGACTCGAGCGCGCGGCGGGACACCCACAGCCCGCCGACCTCCGTCGTACCGATCCCGGCGGGCGACGACGCGACCGTCGTCCGGGTCGTTGACGGCGACACGATCTCCGTCGATCTCGGCGGGCGCGAGACGAAGGTGCGGCTCGTCGGGATCGACACGCCCGAGACGAAGGATCCCCGCAAGGCGGTGCAGTGCTTCGGACGCGAGGCGTCGGCCCGGACCGCGGATCTGCTGCCTGTCGGCACCGGGGTGCGGCTCGCGTACGACGTCGAACGCAACGACCGCTACGGCCGGACGCTCGCGTACGTCTACCGGAAGGAGAGCGCACGCACCGGCTCGTTCGTGAACGCCGACCTCGTGCGCGACGGCTACGCGTCGGCGTACACGTATCCGCCGAACGTCGCCCACGCCGACGAGTTCGTCGCGCTCCAGAGCGAGGCGCGCGATGCCGGGCGCGGACTCTGGGGTGCCTGTCGGGAGGACCCGGCCGCGCCGACGATGCCGACGACCCCCACCGACGGCGCCTGCGACCCGGCGTATCCCGATGCGTGCATCCCACCGCCGCCACCCGACCTCGATTGCGGTGACGTCTCCGCCCGGGGCTTCCGCGTGTTGGCGCCCGACCCTCACCACTTCGACAGCAACGGCGACGGCCGCGGCTGCGAAGGATTCTGAGCCGCGCGTCAGGAAGCTGGCGGCGGCGTGGGGAGGTCCGCGTCGGGTCGGGGCCAGACGATCGGCGTGACCGGACCGGCGATCGGCGCGCCCACCTCGATGCCGTCGCGCTCGACCGACGGGTGCGGGAACGGCGAGCCGCGGGTGCAGCCGTCGCGGAAGTAGATCATCGTGTGCACGCGCCGGACTCGATCCGACGCGTTCGGGCGCGCGAGGTGCACGGTGAGCCCATGATGGAAGGCGACGCTGCCCCGCGGGACCTCGACGAGCACGGGGTCGGTCGCCGCGACGTCGGGATGGGCGAGGATGTCTTCCGGTTCGGCCCCGAACACGCCGAAGATGTCGACGAAGCGGTCGAGCCCGACGAGGTGGCTGCCGGGCACGTACGCCATCGCCCCGGTGTCGCGGGTCGAGCCGTCGAACGGGATCCACGCAGTGACCTGGTCGTGTTCGGCGACGGGCCAGTAGGGATGGTCCTGGTGCGGGTCGGTCTCGCGGCCGCCGGCCTCCTTGTAGAGGGCCTGGTCGTGCCAGAGGCGCACCGCGTCTGCGTCGAGCAGCTCGGCCGCGACCCGGCCGATCCGTGCGTGGAACGTGAGTGGGAGCACGGGTGGGTCGGTCTCCCAGAGGGTCATGCACTGCTGGAACGACTGCTCGTACCGGCTCTTCTGCTCCAGCGTGCGGTGGTCGTCGCGCTGGCGCGCGGCCACCGCCGCGTCGACGGCCGCACCGTAGCGTTCGAGCTCGGCCTCGGTGAGGAGATCCGGGACGACGACGAACCCGTCGCGCGCAAACGCCGCCACCAGATCGGGGGCGACGAGCGTGCTCATCGGTCGAGGGTGTCGAGGGTGAGGCCCGCCGCCGCCGGGTCCTCGAGCAT
>JBBQMI010000030.1:0-9684 GCA_038328825.1 Acidimicrobiia bacterium
TCTCGACGAGCATGTACATCACGTCGCCGACGAGCATCCCGATCATCGAGGCGAGGAGCAGCGAATAGGCCGGTGCGCGCCGCAAGCCGTGTCCGCTCCCGAAAGCGATGCGTGCCGCGATCGCGACGAGGAAGACGGAGAGCGGTGGGTAGGACGAGAGCAACACGCGCACGCTGAGCGTCGCGTCCGAATGGAAGAGCGCCGGGTTCACGAGGTAGATCCACGCGAGTGTGAGCGCCGCCAGCGCGGCGATGGCGCCGTCGAGGAGCCCGTCGATGTCGCGCCGTCCACCCCGTTGGATCCTGGCCATCCCGAGGAGGCCCACACCGAGCAGCAGGTATCCGGGGATCGTGAAGAGGTCGGGGAGCACCGACCGCGTCGCCGAGAGGTCGCCGAGGGTGTCGTAGGACACGCGCAATCCGGCGCCGACGACGAACATGAGCAGCGCGGCGCCCATCGCGATCCAGGGCGCGCGCCCGGCCGGGTGGTAGCGACGGATCCCGACGATCATCGCGACCGGTGCACCGATCCCGAGCACGACGAAGGTGAGGTCGGCGGCCGAACCCAGGACTCCCAGCGCGATCGCCAGGACCCACCCCGTGCCGACGGCCGCGACGACCATCGACGCGCGCGATCCCGGCGCGTCCAGCTCGGAAGCACTCGACTGCCGTGTCCCTGCCCCGGGGGATTCCATGGCGCCCTTCACGACCGGTGGCACCCGCGCGGCGCGGGCGTCGACGTTGCATCGACCGACGAAGCGCCGCGCTTGAGTCCTGTGAACCCTCGCGAAAGGTACGGAACCCGTCCACATCGATCCCGACGTTTCCTGTGGCCGACCCACTCGGACGTGCATAATGGAATTCGTCCCGAGCATCGGGGCAGGGACCCCTTCGGGCAAGGGGACAGGAGGCCACGTGCAGTTGGTACTGACCGTTGGAATCGTCGCCGCGTTGGTGTGGGTCATGGCGTTGGGCTTCGCGCTCACGCTCGCGCACACGGCCAAGAGTGCGGATCGAGCGGGTCGGCGGCTGGTGATCCCGGCGCGTCGCGTCACCGCGCCGCATTCCGTCATCCGTTAGCTACAGTCCCGGCCCTCGGACGACGACGGGGGCCGGCCATGATCCAGACCGGGAACGACGGCGCGGTCCGTCTGATCACGATCGATCGACCCGACGCGTTGAACGCGTTCGACAGCGCGCTGTACCGGGGACTCGCGGGTGCGCTCGACGCCGCGCGTGCCGACGACTCCGTCCACGTCGTCGTGATCACGGGCGTCGGTCGCTCGTTCTCTGCGGGGCAGGACCTCAAGGAGATGGCGCGGCTCGCCGCGGGTGAGACCACCGACGCCGGCTTCCCTGATCTGCTCGAAGCGGTGCAGGCCTTCGACAAGCCGTTGCTCGCGGCTGTGAACGGCTTCGCCATCGGCATCGGGTTCACCATCCTCCCGCACTGCGACATCGTCCTCGTGGCCGACAGCGCGCGCTTCCGCACCCCGTTCGCGGAATTGGGCGTACCCCCGGAAGGGGCGAGCAGCTACCTGTTCCCGGCCCGCATGGGGTGGCAGCGTGCCGCGTCCGTGCTCTTCACGAGCGCCTGGCTCGATGCGGCACAGGCGGTCGAGTACGGAATCGCGCTGGCGCGTCATCCCGACGACGAGTTGCTGCCGCGTGCCCTCGAGCTCGCCACCTCGATCGCGGCGGCTCCGCTCGTCGCGCTGCGGGCGATCAAGCAGGCGATGATGGCCGCACAGGCACCGGCGGTCGTTGCTGCCCGTGCCCGCGAGGAAGCGGCGTTCGCCGAGCTCCTCGGTGGAGCCGACACCAGCGCCGCGCTCGACGCGTTCAACCGGCGGTAGCTGCGCTCAGACGCTCCACGGGTAGGCGTCGTCGGGCCAGTACACGACGTTTTCGCCGCGCAATTCCTCGATCTCGGCGTCGGAGTAGTCGAGCCATCCGAGGATCTCACGGGTGTGCTGACCCACCATGGGCGGCGGACCGGCAATGTGGCCGGGTGTCTCGGAGAAGTCGATCAGCGTGCCGTACTGGCGCATGTGACCCATGAGCGGGTGGTCGTACTCGGCGACGAGACCGAGCCGCTCGTTGTCGGCGTCGAAGAGCATGAGCTCGCCGTCGTGGGTGTCGGTCGGGACCTGGCTCGGCACACCGGCGTCGTCGAAGCGTCGCGACCAGGTGACGCCGGTGCGCGTCGCGAACGCCGGCTCCAGGATCGACTCGAGCTCGGCGCGGTTCGTGCGGCGCGCCGCGGCGGTCGCGAAGCGCGTGTCGCCGGCGAGGTCGGGGAGTCCGATCGCGTCGCACAGCGCGACCCAGTGCGCGGGCTTCACCGCGGCGATCTGGATGTAGCCGCCGTCGGAGGTCTGGTACAGGCGGTAGCACGCGTCGATGCCGTGCTGACCCTTGTCGAGGTGGGGCCGCTCGACCGGCTTCCCGTCGACGAGCAGTGCGTCGGCTTCGAGCACCGCGGCCCCGTCGAGCAGCGAGGTCCACAGCTCCTGGCCCTCGCCGGTCGTGCGCTGGTGGTAGAGCGCGGCGAGGCAGCCGACGACCGAGAGCATCGCGTTCGCGGTGTCGGTCATCCCGAAGCGCAGGTACAGCGGCGGGTTGCCCTCCTGCACGGGACCGGCGTCGTACTCGATCCCGGCGGCGGCCTGGAAGAGCGGGTCGAGTCCGCCGAAGCGGGCGAGTGGGCCCTCGAGGCCGTAGGCCCACGTGTTGCAGTAGACGACGTCGGCGTTCACCGCGAGGCAGTCCTCGTAGGCGATCCGCAACTTCTTGGCCACGCCCGCGGTCATGTTGTGGTGCACGATGTCGGCGCGCTTGAGCAGCTCGAGCGCGACGTCGTGACCCCGTTCGGTCTTCAGGTCGAGCGCGATGTCGCGCTTGCCGCGCTGGCAGCCGAAGAACGGCTTGTTCACCATGCGCATGCCGTCGCCGGTGATCGGTTCGACTTTGATCACGTTCGCACCGAGGTCGCCGATGACCATCGGGCCGAAAGGCCCGGCGAGGTACTGGCCGAAGTCGATGAGCGTCACGCCCTCGAGCGCGTTCATGCCCTCACCGCCGCGCGGTCGGCTCCGGTGATGACCGCGATCTGCTCGGGCGTGTAGCCGAGGCCGCCGAGGATCTCGTCGTTGTGCTGGCCGGCGCGGGGGCGGGGGCCCTGGATCGCACCGGGCGTGCCGAGCAGGTGGATCGGCACCCCGATCTGGGTCGTGGTCCCGAGCACGGGATCCTCGACCGTCGCGACCATGTCGTTGGCCACGAGCTGCGGATGGGGCTTCGCGCTGCCGCCGAGCGCGTCCTCCATGCTGATCACGGGCTCCACCGCGTGGTTGTTGGCCCGGAACTCCTCGACCAGCGTGTCGCCGTCGCGCTCCTTGTAGGCGACGCGCCGCCGAGGAGTGAACTGGTTGCGCTCCTCCTCCGAGAGCATCGCGAAGCGCTCGTTGTCGGACGGGTCCCCCTCGAGGCCGATGAGGTCGTCCTGGCTGCGGATGGGGGTGAGCCCGCTCATGATGCAGGTGTGGACCCAGTCGCCGCTCTCCACCTCGAAGAGGAACTCCTGGTGGACGCCCGGCGGGTGCGACTTGCTCATGACCTCGTGGAAGTCGGCCGTCGCGTGCTCGACGTGGTTCCAGATCTGGGTGGTGTACAGCAGCACGCCTTGGAGCAACGACGTGCGCACGTGTTGACCGCGGCCCGTGTCCTCGCGGGCGACGAGCGCGGCGAGGATGCCGGTGGGAACGAGGAACATCGCCGCGACGCTCGGCAGCGGCAGCGCGAGGAAGATCGGACCCAGGCGCCAGCCCGGCTGTTCCCACTGCTGACCGCTGCTCGCCTGCACGAGTGCGTCGTAGCCGGGATGGTCGGCGAGGCGGTGGCCATCGGGGTACGCCGGGCACGACGCGTACACGAGGCGCGGGTTGCGCGCGTGCAGCGCCTCGAAGCCGATGCCGAGTCGGTCGGTGACACCGGGGCGGAACGTCTCGACGACCACGTCGGCGTCGTCGGCGAGGCGGAGGAACGCCTCGAGGCCCTCGGGGCGCTTCAGGTCGATCGTGACGGAACGACGGGAGCGGTTCCACACCGCGTGGCCGCTGTAGTCGCGGAACGGGTCGCCGCCCGGAGGCTCGACCTTGACGACGTCGGCGCCCTGCTCGGCGAGCAGGAGCACGCCCATGGATCCGGCGATGCCCCACGACAGGTCGAGCACCCGTACGCCGTCCAACGCTCCCGACATGTGCGTTCCCCCTTGGTAGGCCCGGGGATCATCGCGCAAACCCTGACGGGCGTGTCAGGCGGTCGCGCGCGCGGCGAGCTCGCCGAGGGTGCCGGCGCCCGTGCCCGAGTACCGGCCCTGGTCCATCGAGCGGGTGGCGACGTCGTGGCCCGCGACCTCGGCGCGGAGCGCGCCGACGGTGCAGTCGGCCGGGGCACGGTGCGCGAACGGATCGAACCGGTACCACTGCATCGCGTTCAGGTGCGTGATCTTGTCGAGGTCGGCGTCGGGCACCGCGTACTTCGCCGCCATCGTCGCGAGCTCCTCGGGCGCGGTGGGCCACGACGAGTCGGAGTGCGGGTAGTCCTGCTCCCAGCAGATGTTGTCGATGCCGATGTCGTCACGGAGCGCGAGTCCGATGGGGTCGGCGATGAAGCACGTGAGGATGTGCTCGCGGAAGATGTCGGACGGGAGCTTGTCGCCGAAGTCCTGGCCGGTCCACGCGTGGTGCATGTCGTAGGTGCGGTCGAGACGGTCGAGGAAGTACGGGATCCATCCGGTGCCGCCCTCGGAGAGCGCGACCTTCATGTCGGGGAACTCCTTGAACACCCGCGACCAGACGAGGTCGGCTGCGGCCATGCAGATGTTCATCGGCTGGAGCGTGATCATCACGTCCATCGGCGCGTCGGGAGCGGTCACCGCGAGCTGGCCCGACGAGCCGAGGTGCACGTTGAGGATCGTCCCCTCCTCGACGAGCGCGCGCCACATCGGGTCCCAGTGGTCGCTGTGGAAGCTGGGCAGACCGAGGGCGGCGGGGTTCTCGGTGAACGTCAGTGAGTGGCAGCCCTTCGCCGCGACTCGATGGATCTCCGCCGCGCAGAGCTCGGGATCCCACAAGATCGGGAGCGCCATCGGGATCATCCGACCCGGATGGGTGCCGCACCACGCCTCGATGTGCCAGTCGTTGTACGCCTGGGTGACCGCGAGCGCGACGTCTTTGTCGTCGACGTTCGCGAACAGCCGACCCGAAAACGAGGGGAACGACGGGAAGCACATGCAGGCGAGCACGCCGCCGGCGCTCATGTCCTTCACCCGCTCGTCGATGTCGTAGCAACCGGGCCGCATCTCCTCGAACGACGTAGGGTCGATGCCGTACTCCTCGCGGGGTCGGCCGGCTACCGCGTTGAGCCCGATGTTGGGGATCTCGGCGCCGTTGAACACCCACACGTCGTTGCCGGCGTCGGTGTGCACGACCCTCGGCGCCTCGTCGGCGTACTTGGCCGGGAGGCGTCCGTCGAACACGTCGGGCGGCTCCACGACGTGATCGTCGACGCTGATGAAGATCATGTCCTCGACGGGCTTCCCGGTCGGCATGGCCTCTTCTCCTCCGCACTTTGAACGACGGTTCAAACCCTACCCGGGGGCCCGGAGGGCGGCGACGCGCTCGGCGTAGGCGTCGCGGGGTCGTCGAGGTGCAGCTCGGCGGTGGTGCCGTCGAGGGTGAGCCGCACGACGGGATCGGCGCGATCGGTGTCGGGGTCCATGGGTCCCGGTTCCTGTCCTGAGGTAGCGTTCAACCGGCTGAAGGGCGGTTCTCGAGGCTCATGCCGAACGACAAGATCTACATCCACGAGCTCATCGACATCCGGGGTCAACACCGCGCGCAGTACATGCACCACATGACCGCGAACTGGGTCCCGGTCGCGATCGAGGAGCGCAACCAGAAGTGCTTCGGCGTCTGGGGCACCGTCGGCTCCACCGGACGGTGGCCCGAGGTCGTCAACATCTGGGAGCTCGACGGGTGGGACGGTCTCGCCGCGAACTTCGATCACGAGCTCTCGCACGCGTCGTTGCAGGATCCGTCGCTCGCGGCATGGTGGAAGCAGGCGGCCGAGTTCCGACGCGGCGGCATCGATCGCATCCTCGTGCCCGCGCCCTGGACCCGCCCGATCGACGACCTCATCGCCGACGGCGTGCGCGGCGCGACCTACGCGCACGAGCTCGTCACGCTCCCACCCGGCACGTCGGGCGAGTTCCTCGACGCGCTCCGCGACATCGGGCTGCCCGCAGTCGAGGCCGTCGGACTCACCCTGGTCGGTGCGTTCGACGTCGCCATGATCAGCGAATCCGAGTGCATCGTCGTCTGGGCGATCCCCGACTGGCCCACGTGGACCGCGTTCGAGCAGGGTCAGCACGAGGGGCCGCTGCAGAGCTGGCGCCACGCGCTCCACGAACTGCGGGCGACGTGGCGTCGCACCCTGCTCGTCGACGCCCCGCTCGCACCGCTCCGCATCGGCCGCCAACCGGCGGTCTCCGATCGTCTGCCCCTCGATCAGCTCGAATGAGACGAACATGCGTCAACGAGGGGCGGCGGGTTCAAGCGGTGGTTGTGGCGGGCGGGTTTCGGTCAGCCGAGGGGGCCGGTGTGGGCGGGGAGGGTGCCCTGTTCGAGGTGCTCGGCGCGGTCGCGCAGGGTCGGCCCCATCGACTCGCGGTCGATCATGATCACGAAGTCGTCGGCGCGGATCCCCTGCACCACGACCTGCGCGAGCTCGTCGAGGTCCTGGAACTTGAGGGTGTGGCCACCCTTCTCCGCCATCGCCTCGAGGTCTTCCACCGTCATGGCCTTCGTGGCCCGCGGTTCCTCGCGGGCGAGCTCGGCCGGACGGTTGCGGTCGGCGGTCCACAGGCCGGTGCGCAGCAGCCCGCCCGACGGGTAGAAGACCGACGCGCGGAGCGCAGTGCCCTCCGACTCGAGCTGGGCCGCGAGGCACTCGGTGACGCTCGACACCGCCGCCTTGCTCGCGGCGTAGACCGAGGCCGCGGGCATCGGTGCGATGCCGCCGTCGCCCGACGACGTGTTCACCACGTGTCCTTCCTCGCCCGCCTCGATCATGCGGGGGACGAACGCAAGGATGCCGTGCACGACGCCCATCACGTTGACGCCGTGCACCCAGCGCCAGTCGTTCACGGTGGTCTCCCAGACCTTCACCGACGGCGCGCCGACCCCTGCGTTGTTGCACAGCAGGTGGCACGCGCCGTACGCGTCGTAGGTCGCGTCGGCGAGCGCCTCGACCGACTCGGCGTTCGACACGTCGGTCACGACACCCAATGCGTCGGCGCCGCCCTGCCGCAGGCTCTCGGTCGCCGCATCCAATGCGGTGGCCTCCACGTCGGCGACGACGAGCCGCATGCCCTCGCCCGCGAGTGCGTGGGCCATTGCGAGGCCGATGCCGCTCGCACCACCGGTTACCACCGCGACCCGGCCGTCGAGCTGCTTCACCGGTCGCCTCCGGTGATCGGGCTCTCGGTGTTCGCCTTCCACTCGGGGCGGAAGTAGCCGCCGAAGCGGAGCTCGCCGTCGCGCAGCTCGCGCACGGTGAGGAAGTCGCCCTTGTAGCCCTTGTGGTCGTGCGGTCCGAACTGGATGTAGGTCGCGGGCCCGCCGTTCACGGCCGGCATCCACCGGATGCGCTCGAGGCCGTCGCGCACCTCCCACGGCACCGGGTACTTCGCGTTCGCGATGCCGTGGATCGCGGCGCGCGCGGTGTCGTAGGCGAGCGCGACCACCACATTGCGCGTCGGCCGACCGAATCGGGCCTCGAAGCGTTGCGTCATCGCCTCGTAGTTCGGGTTGGTGCCGTCTTC
Organism: Acidimicrobiia bacterium; assembly: GCA_038328825.1. GTDB lineage: Bacteria > Actinomycetota > Acidimicrobiia > IMCC26256 > JANYLB01 > JANYLB01. The sequence continues at coordinate 7,888 of JBBQMI010000030.1, forward strand.
GCCGAGCTGGTCGATCCCGTGCCAACCCTCGAGCCCCGCGGCCCACTCGTTCGAGTTCGAATAGAACATGAACGCAGTGCCCATGATGCGGGGCGGATCCCAGTCGAGGGCGCGGAACGCCTCGGCGAAGTGGAACGTCGCGTAGCCGTAGCCGCCGTAGTAGACGCCCTGGGTGCCGCTGTCTCGCATCTCCCGCAGGTTCTGCTCCAGGTTGCGCGGGTTCGGCTCCAGCATCACCTCACGGGTCACCGTGATCCCCAGACGCAGTGCGGTCTGGCGGAAGTACTCCGCGTAGTCGCCGCCCGACGACCCGGCCTCCCAGAACAGCCCGACCCGCTCGATCCCGCGCTGGCGGAACCAGTTCGCGCAGATCACACCCTCGGTGGGGATGTCGCCGTTCGCGATCGTGAAGCAGAATTCGCTCGAGAACTTGTGCGCGCCGGTCCAGCCGATCACCGGCACGCCGGTCTTGTTGACGGTGTCCTGGAGCGCGAGCGAGTTGTCGGAGATCATCGGGCCGAGTATCACGACGCATCCCTGCTCTACGAGCCACTCGTAGCCCGCGATCACCTTGCGGTAGTTCTCACGGGGCAGACCCCGCGCGTCGGCCGTGATCAGTGCGACCGGGCTCCGGCCCCAGACCCCTTCGTTCATCGCGTCCTCGATCGCGAGGATCGTGGGGTCGAGCCAGTCGGCGAGCAGCTGGCCGAGGTCCATGTCGACGAGGATCCCGATCTTCACCGGCTCCCACGGGTCGCCCTGGGTCTTCAGTCCACCGGTCGGCGGGTAGATGACGATCTCCTGCACCGCCTTCTCGCCCAGGCCGCCGCCGCCCTCGTACCATGCCTTGCCCGCGCCGCCCTCGCCCTCGAGGTACGAGCTGGTGCCGGCCGGGACGCTCGACACCGCCCGGTCGGGGAGCGCGATGCCGTGGTCGACCGGCGCGGGGAACATCCGCTCGGCGTACGTGTGCTCGTTGTCGTCGGCCATGGTGGCGCTTCCTCTCGGATCAGACGGGGTTCGTGGTCGTGCCGGTGCGCGCAGCCGACGGCGTGAGCTGCGTGGCGTCGGTGGAGCCGCGCGTCAGCGCGTTGCGATCCCGTCGAGGAGGCGGGCCAGCGCGGCCGGTTCCGTCGTCGCGACGTCGTGGCCCGCGTCGATGTCGACGAGGTCGGCGCCGCCCATGTTCTCGAGCATCCGGCCGACGAGCTCCGGCGTCACGACCCGGTCCTGCGTGCACCGCACGAACGAGCGCGGCACCTCGTGCGGGAAGCCCGCCCAGGTGAACGGCTCGAAGAGCGGGCCGGGAGCCTCGAGCCCGAGCCGCCCTTCGTTCTCCACGATCTCGAGATCGGTCTCGATCGGTGGCTCGCCCGGGAGCAGGCCACCGAGCGTGCGTCCCGCGGCGCTCGCGCGCATCGCCGCTTCGCCGTCGAGCGCGATCTTCGTGAGCTTCGGCTTGAGGAAGTCGACGGGCGCCTTCCCCTCGCTCGGCACCGTCGCCGCGATGAACACGAGCTGTGTGACGCGCTCCGGGATCTTCGCCGCGACCCCCGGGATCACGTACCCACCCGACGAGTGACCCACCAGCACCACCCGATCGAGCTCTGCCGCGACGACATCGCCCGCCACTGCATCGATCCAGTCCTGGCGCGTCGTCGTCCCGAGGTCGGCGGGTCGGTGGCGGCGGCCCGGCAGATCGGGCGCGATCGCCGGAGTCGCGAGCTCGGCGCGCACTGCATCCCACATGCGCGCGGTCACGGTTCCCCCGTGCACCAGGACGATGGTCGTGGTCAT
>JBBQMI010000031.1:0-9540 GCA_038328825.1 Acidimicrobiia bacterium
CCGCGAACGGGTCGTGGTCGACGACACGTTCGCGACCCGAGACCTCGTGCGAGCGTTCCAGCGCAGCCCCCGCTACTGGGTCGTCACACTCGGACCGAAGCTCACCCGGTTGTTCGAAGGGGTCGGCTTCGACCTGAGCGAGGTGCATGGCGGTGGCTTCCCGCTGAACGGAACGAGTTCACGGGTCGGTACCGCCACTCGGTCCGCGGGACGCGGCCGCGTGTCGCGAGACAGCCGACGCGATGGCGCCGGTACGACGAGCATCGAAAAGTCCGTACACGAGCTCGACGATGCGCTCACCGTGCACCTCCATGACGACCCGATCCCACTCGTGCTCGTCGGGACAGAGCCGCGCCTCGCGGCCGTGGCCCGACGCACCCGTCATCGGCACAAGATCGCAGCAACGGTGCGTGGCGCAACGGACTACCCGGTCCTGGCGGATCTCCGCTTGCGGGTCTGGCCCGTCGTCGAGAGCATGCTCCGCGAGGAGACGGCCGACGCCGTCGCCGAGCTCGAGCGAGCGGGCGGGGCCTCTCGCCACATCTCCGGCGTCGCCGAGACATGGACGCTCGCGAATCAAGGCCGTGGTGATCTGCTGCTCGTCGAGGAGAGCTTCGAGTATCCCGCTCGAATCGATCCGAACAACGGACAGGTGACCGGCACCGCCGACCGCGACCAGCCCGGCGTCGTCGATGACCTCGTCGACGAGATCATCGAGGTCGTGCTCGCGAAGCGGGGCCGCTGCCACATCGTCGCCGACGGGAGCCTTGCCCGATACGACCGCATCGCCATGAAGCTCCGGTACTAGCCCTCCGACTCAGCGTCTCAGCACTGCGTTCGGCGGCGCCGGGACGGGCGAGGACCTCAGACGGGCGAGGACCTCAGTCGGTGGCGTCGAAGACGGTGTCGGCGATCGGTTCCGCGCCGGCGAGGGCCCGTTCCTCGGCTTCGCGCCGAGCGCGCTGCGTCGGGGAGACGAACCGGGTCCACATCCACCATCCGAGACCCGCGCCGATGGCGGAGAGCACCAGGTATTGCAGGACACCGACGTAGCGGGTCACCGACTCCCAGTTGTCGCCAAGCTGGTAGCCAGCGCCGATCACCAGGACGTTCCAAGCCAGGCTTCCCATCGCTGTGTAGATCGTGAAGGCGAGGGGGTTCATACGCCGGAACCCTGCTGGGACCGATACCAGGGATCGGATGAGCGGGATGCAGCGGCACACGACGACTGCGACCGACGAGTGGTCGTCGAACCAAGCTTCGGCACGGGCGAGGTCACGGGGCTTCACGCCGATCCAGCGTCCGTGGCGCACCGTGAGCGCATGCAGCCGGACACTTCCGATCGCCGCTGACGCAAGGTAGAGGGCCCATGCCCCGACGACCGACCCGAACGTAGCCGCCGCGACCATGCCCCAGACGTTCGCCGAGCCCCCGGCGGCGGCGAACCCGGCGGCGGGCAGCACGACCTCTGAGGGGATTGGGGGAAAGACGCTCTCGAGCGCCACCAGGAGTGCCACCCCCAGATAGCCGATCTCGTTGATGACGCCGACTACCCAATCGGTGAGGTCGCTCGTGATGAAATCCGACAGCCCAGCGAGGATCATGCCCGAGGAGCGAGTGGTCGCCGCCGCCGGGGACGATCGATCGTCGCGAGCAGCACCGGGGTCGTGACGAGGCTCTGGATCATGGGGGTCGGGTAGGACCACGAAGCCGAGGACGACGACCGCTCAGCCGCGATTTCTCGAGTGTTCATCGGCTCGCGTCGGCGAGCTCTTCGCGGTTCTTGCGAACGCTGAACGCGATGGCGACGGCGAGGATCGCGATGATCACGAAGAGAGAGACCGGGGTTGGGAGGTGCCACCAGTGCGATGCGGTCATCTTGAGACCGACGAACACAAGGATCGCCCCGAGGGCATGCGACAGGTAGTGGAACTGTTGGCGGGCGCCGGCAAGCAGGAAGTACATGGCGCGCAGCCCGAGGATCGCGAACGCGTTCGAGGAGAACACGAGGAACTGCTCCCGCGAAACGGCGAGGATCGCGGGGACACTGTCGACCGCGAAGATCACGTCGGTGAACTCGATGACGACGAGCGCGGCGAGGAGCGGGGTGGCGACGAGCTTGCCGTGTTCACGGAGTAGGAACTTGTGGCCGGAGAACTCGGAGCGCACCGGCAGGAACCGGCCGAGCAGCGCGACGGCGCGGTCGTGGCCGTGGGCGCCTTCGTCGTCGCGGTGGCGGACCACTTTGATTCCGGAGATCACGAGCAGGACCCCGAAGGCGACGAGCAGCCACCAGAAGCGGCTGATGAGCGCGGTGCCGGCGAAGATGAACACGGCCCGGAGGACGAGCGCCCCGAAAATCCCCCAGAACAGCACGCGGTGCTGGTAACGCGTCGGGATCGCGAATGTCGAGAAGATGATCGCCCAGACGAACACGTTGTCGATGCTGAGCGACTTCTCGATGACGTAGCCGCTCAGGTACTCACCAAATGCCTGGCCTCCCCATGCGACGAACACAACAACTGCGAACGCGAGGCCGCACGCGACCCAAGCCGACGATTCGAGCAGGGCACCTCGTGTGGTCGGCTCGCGGTCGCCGCGATGCGCTACCAGGTCGATGGCCAGCATCCCGGCGATGAGCACGAGCAGCGCGGCCCACGCCCAGACAGGGACATCGATCTCCACGAAATCCGAACGCGCTTGAGCGACGGCGAGGAACGGGTTCACGAGGAGCCTTCTTCCTGGTGCGGTAACACGACGAAACCGAGTTCGAGCGGCGTCATCAGTGCTCTGGCAACAACATGACCGAGAAGCGTGGGGTCATGTCGGCGACGAGCCTCCCGCGTTCGTCGGGTACCGATGGCTTCGCGGGTTCGGGAAACGCACGAGCCCACTTGGCGTGCCTCGCCCCCTTGAGTCGCTCGGCGCGGACGATCCGGCAGCGATAGGGGCCGGTCGGAGCCCGAACCTCGACCTCGTCGCCGACCCGACGGCCGAGAAGTGCGCGCCCGAGCGGGGAGTCCGAGGAGACTCGAAGACCGCCGAGCGATGCCTCCAGCGGGTGGACGATCAAGCGCCCCTCGAGTGTTCCATCGTCAAGAAAGAGCGTGACCGCTTCGCCGAGCTCGACGACACGCGGGTCGTCGGGAGTCGACTCGACCGCGCGTGCCCGGGCCAGCACGGAGCACACATGGGTGACCTGCTCGACCGCCCGCTGATAGTCATCGTCGAGATAGTCGACCTCGCCGGGATGTTCGGTTTCCTGTCGCGCCAACAATTCGGGAATGACCTCCTCGCGGAAGTGCCAGAACTTGGCAGCGAGAATGCGTCGGCCATCCCACGTGAGCAGGACCGATCCCGTCCGATCGTGACGTTCGGGCTGCCTCGGGGCGGGATCCATCCTCAACCGCCGAACTCGAACAGCTCGCCGAGGAAGCCCTCCCGCTTCCTCTTCTTCTTCCCGAGCGGACTCCGCGTCGCGCCGAGATCATCGTCGTGGCGGTCTCGGCCACGATTGCCGTCGCTGGAGCGGTGTTCATCGTGAGCCTGGCCATCGCCGGCCTCTGGGGCAGACCGCTCGATGATCTTGTCGAGCTCCCCGCGGTCCAGCCACACGCCGCGACATGTCGGGCAGTAGTCGATCTCGATGCCCTGGCGGTCGGACATCATGAGTTCTCTGGCGTCAATCGGGCACTTCACGGGGACCTCCGGCTCGAATCGCATCGGCCGAAGGTCTCCCCCGCCCAGATCGGGCCGGTGCTGCCGGGTATCGGGGAACCCGATTCCGTGATGTCGGCAGACTCCGAGGTGGGGTACTCCCCTTCAGATGATCTCAGATTAGTGATTCTCAGGTCGTGCGTCAAGCGCGATCTTCGACTGTGGTCAGCGGATCCTCAACGCAGACGACCGACGTAGCGGCGCTTGTCGGGCGTCGCGGCGATGCGCATGTGTGCGCTGTATGATTCGTGCATGGTGGTTCGTGAGAAAGATGCCGTTGACGCAGTGGGGGGCGAGTGGACGTTCCTGACGAACCACGCGCACGTGCTGCTGTGTATCGCTGCGGATCCTGAGGTCCGGTTGCGGGATGTGGCGGTCTCGGTGGGGATCACAGAACGGGCAGCGCAACGCATCGTGATGGAGCTCGAGCAGGCGGGATATCTCGAACGGGAACGGGTCGGGCGACGAAACCGGTACCGCTTGCACGGGGAGCAGCCACTTCGTCATCCGATGGACCGGACGCACCGGGTGAGTGAACTCCTCACGCTGCTGTCCCACGCACCGGCACCGCGACGCAAGGCCGCGACGCGCAAGAAGACCGCAGCCACGGGCGCGAACGCGACGGCCGCACGACGCCGCCGCTGACGCGGCCGGATCTCGTCGTCCGGCCGGTCGGTCATGCACCGGGGGCTTCGGGCGTGGTCGCGGCTCGCTCCTGACCTCGAGCAGCGGGATCGGGGCTCGCCGCAATGAGCTTCTCGGGGATCGTCACGTCATAGTGGTTGCGTCGTCCAATTCGCCGACGTTGTAGGTATCCAACCCGTTCGAGATCAGCAATGATCCCGCCTACCGTTCGTTCCGTCACGCCGAGACGTGCTGCGAGGTCCCGCAGTCGGAGATCGGGTCTCTCCGCGAGCGCGAGAAGCGCGCGGCCGTGCCTGCTCAGCAGTTCGGGGACGCGATCCTGGTCGGTCACGGCTGCGGTCGTGCTCCCTGAATATGAAACCTGGTCATTGGCCCTCGGGATGAGGGGTCCGGTTCATTGGCCTTGGCCGAGGGAGTACCCGGGTTCACCGTCGAAGGTGAACAACCCTTCGGTCTTGACGAACGGCAACCCGGCGGAGGCGAGGCGCCCAAGGAGCGCGAGGGTCTGGTCGGTCGTGGTCGGACCCCCGTCGGAGACCTGGAATCGGCAGCGCCAGTGGTCGGTGCAGATCGTCTCGGGGGCGCCTCCGGGGTAGACCTTCTGGCCTCGGTTCGAGACCATGACGAGTCGCAGGTCACCGGCTTCTTGTTCGAGGCGTGCGCCGAGCTCGTCGGGGGTGCCGCGGTACTCGACGAACACGTCGATGCCGACGAGCTGTTTGACCTGTGGGTCACGTGGGTGCGTTTCGATGCGGATCGGTTCGCTGGCCTCGGCGTAGTCGACCGGCTGCAGCTGTTCGGGTCGAGTGCCGAGCCGTTCGATGATCGCATCGGCGAACGCGCTGGTCCCGACCTTGTCGCGGCTGACCTCGGGATCGTGGATGTCGTAGGTGTGGACACCGTCTTCGATGGTACGCAGCCACGCGTTGTGGACGAGCGTCGCGACGTTGCCCTGGCCGATGTGGACGAGCATCTGCACCGCGGCGAGCATCAGCCCGGACGGGTTGGCGAGGTCTTGGCCGGCCCGGCGGGGGGCGGAGCCGTGGATCGCCTCGAACATCGCGACGTCGAGGCCGATGTTGGCGCTGGCCGCGAGACCGACCGACCCGGCGATCTGGGCCGAGACGTCGGAGAGGATGTCGCCGTAGAGGTTGGGCATCACGACCACGTCGAAGACCTCGGGCGTGTCGGCGAGCTTCGCGGCGCCGATGTCGACGATCCAGTGCTCGTTCTCGATGTCGGGGTACTCGGCGGCGATCTCGTCGAAGACCTGGTGGAACAGGCCGTCGGTGAGTTTCATGATGTTGTCCTTCGTGAAGCAGGTCACCTTCGTGCGTCCGTACTGGCGGGCGTACTCGAACGCGTACCGGACGATCCGTTCGCAGCCCGGACGGCTGTAGAGCTTCAGGCACTGCACGACCTCGTCGGTCTGGCGGTGCTCGATCCCCGCGTACAGGTCCTCTTCGTTCTCGCGGACGACGACGACGTTCATCTCGGGGTGTTTCGTGGCGATGAACGGCGCGTACGACGGGCACGGCCGCACGTTCGCGAAGAGCCCGAACGTCTTGCGGACCGTCACGTTGAGGCTCTTGAACCCCCCGCCCTGCGGCGTGGTGATCGGCGCCTTCAGAAACACCTTCGTGCGCCGCAGCGATTCCCACGCGCTCGGTTCGATGCCCGCAGTGACACCCCGGTTGTAGACCTGCTCGCCGATCTCGATCGTCTCGATCTCGAGTGCAGCACCCGCGGCAGCGAGGACCCGCAACGTCGCGTCCATGATCTCGGGTCCGATCCCATCACCGTGCGCAACGGTGATCGGCACCGGCTGCCGGGCGGCGGCGTCGATACCGGGGAGAGGCGATGGGTTGATGGTGGTGGTGGTCATGTCCTGTCCTCCGAGAGGGTCGTCGTGCGTGAGGAGCAACCGAGCGGCGTGAAGGCCTCGACGGCGTCGAACTCTTCGAGCTTGCGCACCAGCGACCATGTCGCGATCCCACCGACCGCGGCGAGCGCCTCGGCGATTGCCTGGTCGGTCAGATGCGCGTCTTCGTCCCGGAGCATCAGCCGTGCACGGGTCTGGGTCGCGGTCGTCGTCACGGTCTCCGTGCTCGGCCACACCAATCTCCCGTGAAGGTCCTCGAGGTGTGTGAGGCGCAGCGCGGTCGACGCCAGCACCGCAATCAGCGGCCGCCCGAGCGGTGACGACGCCCTCGGGCGGGTCTCGAGCCACACGTCGAGCCCGACGACCCGGCGGCGCACGGAGGTCTCGGGAACCGGGAACGGTTCGATACGAACACTCTGGGGCGGGGCGATCTGCAACAGGTCGAGCACCTCGGCTCCTCCGCAAGTCTCTCGGCTACCTAGGACTTCGGTTACAGGATATCCTTTTCGTATATTCTCGTCAAGCGCCCTCCCCGCTTGACATACGACCTCCATATCGTGTGTCATTCATCGTATGACTGGAGTGGCGACGAGAGGGATCACCATGGCGGTTCTGGAGATCGAGCGAGCGAAGGCACCCCGCCACCACACCAAGGGCGATGCGGTGCTGCAGTGCCCGAACTGCACGCTGACGCTCGACGTCGCCCACGCCGCCCTCGCCGAGCACTGGCCCGCGCATTGCGGAGCGTCGATGTGCATCCTCTACAACGGCTGATGGCAATCGAGCTGCACTCCCCCGGTGCGCGTCTGCGCGCGGCGCTCGAAGCTGAGCGGCCCTTGCAAGTCGTCGGGGTCGTCAACGCGTTCTCGGCGCTGCTCGCCGAGCGAGCCGGTTTCCGGGCGCTGTATCTCTCGGGGGCCGGGGTCGCGAACTCCTCGTTCGGACTTCCCGATCTCGGTCTGACGTCGCTCCATGATGTGGTGACCGACGTCGAACGCATCACCGCCGCGACCGACCTGCCCCTCCTGGTCGACGCCGACACGGGCTGGGAGTCCGACCCGGGCGTCGGAGCAACGACGTCGGCGCTGATCGGTGCCGGCGCGGGTGGCCTCCACCTCGAAGACCAGGTCGACGCCAAGCGATGTGGCCACCGACCCAACAAGGTGCTCGTCTCAGCCGAGGCGATGACCGAGCGCATCGCGGCCGCGGTCGAGGCCCGAACCGATCCGTCGTTCGTGATCATGGCCCGCACCGACGCGGCGTCGGTCGAAGGCCTCGATGCCGCCGTGGAGCGCGCGGCCACCTACGTGGCTGCTGGTGCCGACATGATCTTCGCCGAAGCGCTGACCGGCCTGGGCGAGTACCGCAGCTTCACGAACCAGATCCGGGTCCCGGTCCTCGCGAACATCACCGAGTTCGGGCTCACGCCACTGCTCTCCACCGGCGATCTCGGCGCGGCGGGGGTCCAACTCGTGCTGTACCCACTGTCCGGTTTCCGGGCGATGAGCGCCGCCGCGACCCGCGTGTTCGACGCCATCCGCACCGACGGCACCCAGGCTGCCGTCGTCGATCTCATGCAGACCCGGGCTGAGCTCTACGAGCTGCTCGACTACGAGACGAGCGAACGCGAGCTCGACGCCGAAGGCGGTGCACGATGACCGCCGGAGCAGTGGCCGGGCTCGCGGGAGTGGTCGCGGGTGAGACCGCGATCTGCACCGTCGGCGAGGAAGGCCTGGGCCTGACCTACCGCGGCTACGACATCGCGGCTCTCGCCGAGCAGGCAACGTTCGAAGAGGTCGCCTACCTGCTCATCCACGGCGCCCTCCCCACACCCGAAGAGCTCCACGCCTATCAGGCCCGCCTCGCCGGCCAACGGGGCCTGCCATCGGAACTGCGCACGGTGCTCGAGGTACTTCCCGCCTCTGCGGACGCAATGGATGTGCTCCGCACCGGCGTCTCGGTGCTCGGAACCCTCGAACCGGAAGGCGCGTTCGACGAGCAACACCGCGTCGCGGACCGTCTCGTCGCCGCGCTGCCGTCGATCCTTGCCTACTGGTACCGATTCCACAGCGATGGCACCCGCGTCGACACCGAGACCGGTGAGACGTCCACCGCCCGGCATCTCCTGCTCCTGCTCTCCGACGACGAACCCGACGAGCTCGTCACTCGTGCGCTCGACGTCACGCTCGTGCTCTACGCCGAGCACGAGTTCAATGCCTCCACCTTCGCGGCACGGGTCGCCGCGTCGACCCGAACCGACAAGTACTCAGCGATCACGGCTGCGATCGCCACGCTCAAGGGTCCCCTCCATGGCGGCGCCAACGAAGCGGCCATGGCGCTCATCGGGCGGTTCGACACGCCCGATGAAGCCGAAGCCGGCGTCATGCAGCTGCTCGCCGACAAGGAGCTCATCATGGGCTTCGGGCCTCGCGTGTATCGCGACTCGGATCCCCGCTCCGAAGTCATCAAGCCCTGGGCGGAGATCCTGGAAGTCCGCAACGGGGACACCACGGGCTTCGAGGTTGCCGAACGGATCGAAACCGTGATGCGCCGCGAACGCGACCTGTTCCCCAACCTCGACTTCTACACCGCACTCGTGTACCGGGCCTGCGGCATCCCCACCGATCTGTTCACCCCCGTGTTCGTGCTCTCCCGTACGACTGGCTGGTCGGCGCACGTCTTCGAACAGCGGGTCGTCGACAAGCTCGTCCGCCCGAGCGCCGCGTACGTCGGCCCTGAACCCCGCCCGTTCGTCGCCATCGACGATCGCCACCCCACGCCGTGAAGGACCCGCAACGCAACGAACGACCCGAGCCCGACGAACTCCTCGTCGAGATCGCCGACTACGTCGACGGCTACACCAGCGTCAGCGATGAAGCCATCGATACCGCGCGGCTGGTGCTCCTCGACTCGATCGCGTGTGCGCTACTCGCCCTCCAGCAGCCGCCCTGTCGGCGTCTCCTCGGACCCATCGTCGCAGGAACCGTCGTCCCCGACGGAGCCCGCGTGCCCGGCACCGACCACGAGCTCGACCCGGTCAAAGGCGCATTCGACATCGGTACCTGCATCCGCTGGCTGGACTTCAACGACACCTGGCTCGCTGCTGAATGGGGCCATCCCTACGACAACCTCGGCGCCATCCTCGCCGTCACCGACCACCTCAGCCGCCGACGCGCCGGTACCAGAACGGAACCGTTCACAGTCGCCGACGTTCTTCAGGCCGCGATCAAAGCGCACGAGATTCAAGGCGTACTCGCGCTCGACAACTGCTTCAACGAGGTCGGACTCGACCACGT
>JBBQMI010000032.1:0-9484 GCA_038328825.1 Acidimicrobiia bacterium
CGTGCTCGGCCCCGGCGCGGTCGCCGTCGCGGCGATCTCGGTCAGCGGGCCCATCGAGCGACTCGGGCGGCGCCCGGGCGGCCGCCTCGCCGCGGCCGTCGTCGCCGCCGCACGCGCCCTCGAACACGCCGCCGGCCTCGCGTGATTGCCCCTCCCACTGTTCTTCCTGAGGCGTCACGGTCCTTTGACCGGACCGAGGGGAGCGGGAACCGTAGCGTGCCGGTCTCCTTCACGGGCGGCCGCCGGGACGATTGAAGAGCGTTCAACCGGGCGAAACAATGGTGAAACACGTCGTCTCTAGGTTGGCCTGCGTGGATGTCGTGCTGGTTCGATGGCCCGAAGAAGAAGGGCGACTCGTGCGCCTGAGGACCGACGGGACGCCGCGCCTGCTCCTCGTCGGTCCCGAGGAGCCGCCGCCCGACAGCATCGACTGCCTCGAGGACTGGATCCGTCTGCCGGCCGACGACCGCGACGTCCGGGCCCGGGTCGCCTCGCTCGCGAGTCGGGCGGCCCAGGAGCGCACCGCGCCCGAGCTCGACGAAGATGGTCTCCTGCGCTTCCGTGGGGAATGGGTGTCGTTGTCACCCGTGGAGCGGGCCCTCGCGCGCGCGATGGTCGAGCGCTTCGGCGCGGTCGTGGGCCGGGAGACGCTCGCCCGACGAGCGTGGCCGACCGGCGCACCGACGCGCAACGCCCTCGACGTGCACGTGCCGCGCCTGCGCCGCCGCATCGCCCCGCTGGGGCTCGAGGTGCGCACCGTCCGGTCACGTGGTTACCTGCTCCAAGGGATGAGTAGCCGGGAAACGAACGGTCACGGGTAGCGCTCCATGGACGTCGTCGAGATTCTCCTCGACATCCTGATCGTCCTCGTCGCGGCCAAGATCGCGGCCGAGATCGCAGAACGGATCAAGGTTCCCGCCGTCGTCGGCGAGATCGTCGCCGGCATGCTCATCGGACCGTCGGTGCTCGGCCTCGTCGGTTCGTCGCAAGTGCTCGCCACCCTCGCCGAGCTCGGCGTGATCCTCCTCCTGCTCGAGGTGGGGATGGAGATGAACCTCGGCGAGCTCCGCTCGGTGGGCAAAGCGTCGCTGCTCGTAGCGGCTGTCGGGGTGGTCGTGCCGATGGCCACGGGTTTCGGTATCTCGGAGGTGTTCGGGTACGACTTCAACACTGCGCTCTTCCTGGGCGCGGCGTTGGCGGCGACGAGCGTCGGCATCACGGCACGCGTCTTCAGCGATCTGCGTGCGCTCGCGACGGTCGAGGCCCGGACGGTGCTCGGCGCCGCGGTGGCTGACGACGTGATAGGTCTCGTCATCCTCACGGTCGTCGTCCGCATCGTCACCGAGGGGACGGTGAGCGTCGGGACGCTCCTGAGCGTCGTTGGTGTCGCGCTCGCCTTCCTCGTGCTGACGACGATCGCGGGCCAGTGGCTCGCCCCCCGGCTCTTCCGAGTGCTCGGCGAGTACTCGCGTTCGGCGGGAACGATGGTCGCGATCGCGCTCGCCTTCACCCTCGCCTTCGCCGAGCTCGCCGATCTCGCGAAGCTCGCGCCGATCATCGGCGCGTTCGTCGCGGGCCTCTCATTGGGCTCGACCGATCAGGCCGAGCGGATCCGCCGCGAGTTGCGGCCCGTCGGTCACCTCTTCATACCGGTCTTCTTCCTCCAGATCGGGATCGAGATCGACGTCCAGCAGTTCTTCGACCCGACCGTCCTCGGCATCGCCGCAGCGCTGCTCGTGGTCGCGGTGCTCGGCAAGATGGCTTCCTCCGCGGGACTCTTCGGGTCGCCCGGCGACAAGCTGCTCGTCGGGCTCGGCATGATCCCCCGCGGCGAGGTCGGCCTGATCTTCGCGACCATCGGCCTGCGCGAGGGGGTGCTCGGCGACGACCTGTACGCGTCGCTGCTGCTCGTCGTGCTCGTCACCACGATCATGACGCCGCCCCTCCTGCGCATGCGCCTTCTCCAGCTCCGCAAGACGCACCGGAGCGGGCTCGTGAACTCCGGCCCCGAGCCACCCGACGGTTGGCTCGTGGCGCACGACGGTGTGATCGACCTCGCGGGGATCCCCCCCGAACGACTCGCACTGCACCTCGGGCTCGACGCGTCGCTCATGCTGATCGACGCGCGACCCGGTCCCGGCCTCCTCGACTGGCTCGGCAACATCGCGTACGACGACGCCGCCCCGCTGCGCTGGGACGACGCCGCGACGGAACGGTTGCTCGCCGTCCTCGAGAACGGCGACGTCCGGTCGTGGCGGTTCCTCGAGGCCACGGGGCTGTTGGAGCGTTCGCTCCCTGAGCTGTCCGAGACGATCGCACGACGGCGCAGCGATCCGTTCCAACTCGATCCCGGCCAGATCCTGCGGTTCAGCCTCGTCGACCGGATCCGCGAGCTGGCTCGCGACGATCCGCGCGCGATGCACGAGCACGCGTCGTTGGCGCATCCCGATTGGTTGCTGCTCGCCGCGCTCATCCTCGAGACCGCGGGCAGCGACGAGCCGCCCGTGGAGCTGGCCCGCCGACTCGTGAAGCGGCTCGACCTCGGCGCCGCGGCAGAACAGGAGGTGGCGTTCCTGCTCGAAGAGGCCGCGCTGATGCGCGGCATGGCGATGCGGATCGACGCGCTCGAAGAGGAAGCCGTCGTCCAACTCGCGGTGCACCTCGACTCGCCGGAGCGGGCGCGAGCGCTCTACCTCCTGAGCGTCGCGCTCGGCGAGCTCGGCACGTCGGAACGCGAGCGCCTCGACCAGCTGCTCACGAGCGTGCTCCAGCTGCTCCAACAGGAAGGCCTGACCGGACTCGAGGCGCGCAACACCGTCGAACGGCGCCGTGCTGAAGCGCTGCGCGCCCTCGGCGACAACGAGCTCGCCGCCGATCGGCTCGCCCACGCCCCCCGGGCGTACCTCCTCGCCCAGGACGCGGTCGACGTGGCCCGCCAGGTCGCGATGCTTTCGCCCCTCCCGGGCCGCAATCAGGTGCGGGTCGCGGTCGAGCCGATCGACGCGGAGCAATGGCGCGTCGAGGTGGGGAGCCGGGATCGACCCGGGCTCCTTGCGATGGTGTCGGGCGTGCTCGCCGCGCACGGCGTCGACGTGCTCGACGCAATCGTCGCCACCTGGGACGACGGCGCAGCGATCGAGGCGTTCCTCGTGCAGCGCGCGCCGCTCGCGCCACCGCAGCTCGACGACGACGTGCTCGACAAGATCGGGCTCACGGAGCCCGACCTGCTGGCGCGTGCGATCGAGGAGTCGTTCGACCAACCGCTCGTGTCGCCGCCCAACCCCGACGCCGACGTTCGCTTCGACGACGGCATCTCTCCCTGGTACACGATCTGCGAGGTACGCAGCCCGGACCGCCGCGGGTTGTTGCACACCATCACCGTCGGCCTCGCGGCCGCCGGCGCGAACGTGCACTCGGCGCGACTCGTGACCGAAGGCGGGCGCGCGGTTGACCGCTTCGAGCTCACCGACGGCAACGAGCACAAGCTCGACGAGGACAGGAAGCACGCGATCCGTACCGCGATCGCCGACGGCGCGGTCTCGAAGCGGAAACGCTCCCGCCGGCGGAGATAGGCGTCAGTCGAGGGGGCGGACGCTCACGACCTCGACCTCGAGCTCGGTGCCCTTGGGGGTCGTGTACCTGGCAGTCTCGCCGGGCGCCTTGCCGACGAGCGCCTGGCCGAGGGGGCCGCTGGTCGAGAGCACGTCGTACTTGTCGTTGCGTTCCTCGATCGAGCCGACGAGGTAGACGGTCGGTTCGTCGTCGCCCGCCATCTTGATCTCAACGAGCGTTCCCGCGGCGACGACGTCGGTCGGGGCATGCTCGACGATCACCGCGTCGGCCAGGATCCCTTCGATCTGGCGCACGCGCGCCTCGTTGAGACCCTGCTCGTTCTTGGCCGCGTCGTAGTCGGCGTTCTCACGGATGTCGCCGTGCTCACGGGCGCGTTCGATGCGAAGCGAGATGTCGCGGCGGAGGTCGCCGGTCCGGTGGGCGTGCTCCTCGGTGAGGCGAAGATGCGCATCGGGGGACAGCTGGGCTTCGGCCATGGGGGGCGAGGGTAGTCGCCGTCAGCGGCCGATCCGGTCGCTCAGAGCCGACTCAGGCCTTCACGAACGTGAGCTGGATGTCGAGCTGACCTGCGTCCTCGACGGTCGCGAAGGGCTGGAAGCTCCCCACGTCGACGCCGAACTCCGAGAAGGTGAGATCGGGGGTACCGGCCACCTGGATCGTGGAGCCGTTCCACCGCGCTTCGAGCGGAATCGTCATCTGCTTGGTGATTCCGTTGACCGTGAGGTCGCCGGTGGCCCGGATCGAGACCTTGTCGCCCGCGATGGGTTTCGATGCGAGCGTGATCGGTTCGGTCAGCTTGAAGGTGGCGTCGGGGTGATCACTCGTGCCGAGCGCACTCTGGGCCCGTTGGTCGCGCCGCGCCTCTCCGGTCGACAATCCGGTGAGGTGGGCAGTGAGCTCCACGCCGCTGATCGTGGTGCCGTCGATCGTGAACGTTCCCGTCACACCGGGGGTGCGGCCCGTCGGCGTCTGGCTCTGACCGAACACGACTTCCTGCGCGCGATAGCCGAGGAACGTATCGGTCCCCGCCTTCACCGTGTACGTCCCGTCGGCGCTCGCATCAGCCGACGAGGTGTCGACCGGCGTCTCCTTGATCGCGGCCTTCGGCTTCGACTCGACGCGGATCTGCGTGTACCAGAAGGCGAAACCACCGCCGACGAGGACGACCGCTGCGATAACGATTCCGACGATCCACTGCTTCACGGCGCGCAGTATCGCGGACGCCTCGACGCTTCGACCAGCGGGAGCAGCCGGATTCGGGAGGGTCGACCACCGGGGCCTGCTACCCTCAGAGCGTGATGCGCCCGACCTCGCCCTCGCAGATCGTCGTCATTCCGTAAGCGAACGCCCCCTCCGGCGTTCGCTCCTGACCGTCCGCTCCGGCGGGCGGTTTTTCGTTGTCAGAACCCTTTCCCGGTCCAGCACTCGTTCAGGGGAACCAGCGTGAAGCACAGAATCGCGATCCTGCCCGGTGACGGCATCGGCATCGAGGTGACTGCGGCCGCACTCGAGGTGGTCGACGCCACCGGCGTCGCGTACGAGGCCGTGCCGTTCGATCTGGGTGGCGACCGGTACCTGCGAACCGGTGAGGTGTTCCCCGATTCGGTGCTCGACGAGATCCGTGCGACGGACGCGATCCTCATGGGCGCGATGGGTCACCCCGATGTGCAGCCCGGTGTACTCGAGCGCGGGATCATCCTGCGGCTGCGGTTCGCGCTCGACCTGTACATCAACCTGCGACCGTTCAGGGCCGGACCGAGCGCGTTCAACGACGGCGTCGACATGACCGTGATCCGCGAGAACACGGAGGGCACCTACGCCGGTGAGGGCGGGTTCCTGCGCAAGGACACCGAGCACGAAGTCGCGACGCAGGGTTCGGTCAACACTCGCATGGGCGTGGAGCGGTGCGTCCGGTTCGCGTTCGATCTCGCGCGTTCCCGCGACCGTCACCACCTCACGCTTGTGCACAAGACGAACGTGCTCACGTTCGCCGGCGATCTCTGGCAGCGCACGTTCGACCTCGTGGCCGCCGAGTACGCCGATGTCGCCACCGCGTACCACCACGTCGACGCCGCCTGCATCTACTTCGTGCAGGATCCCGGTCGCTACGACGTGATCGTCACCGACAACCTCTTCGGCGACATCCTCACCGACCTGGGCGGGGCGATCTCGGGAGGCATCGGTCGGGCCGCCTCGGCGAATCTGAATCCTGCGCGCACAGGCCCGTCGCTCTTCGAGCCGGTGCACGGCTCGGCTCCCGACATCGCCGGGACCGGTCAGGCCGATCCGCGGGCCGCCATCGTCTCGGTGGCGATGCTGCTCGACTTCCTCGGCGAGACCGAAGCCGCCGCACGGGTCGTCAAGGCGGTATCGAGTTCCGACGATGTCACCGGTACGACCTCCGAGATCGCTTCGTTGATCGCAGAAAGGGTCTAGCGCCATGCCACTCGAGAAGACCGACAAGATCTGGATGGACGGCGAGCTCGTCGACTGGGACCAGGCGCAGGTCCACGTGCTCACGCACACCCTGCACTACGGCTCCGGAGTGTTCGAGGGGATCCGGGCGTACCCCACCAAGCGGGGGCCCGCAGTGTTCCGCCTCACCGACCACATCAAGCGCCTGCACGACTCCGCGCACCTGTTCATGATGGATCTGCCGTACTCGGTCGCCGAGCTCGTCGAGGCGACGAAGGCGACGATCCGGGCCAACAAGGTGGGGTCCTGCTACATCCGGCCGCTCGCGTACCTCGGCTACGGCGAGATGGGACTCAACCCGCTGCCGTGTCCGGTGCAGGTCTCCATCGCGGTCTGGCCGTGGGGGACGTATCTGGGCGAGGAGGGGCTCAAGAACGGCGTGCGCATGAAGGTGTCGTCGTGGCGTCGCATCGACCCGAACGTCAAACCCGTCGCGGCGAAGGGCACCGGGATCTACGTGAACTCGAGCCTGGCCAAGGTCGAGGCGCTCCAGTCGGGCTACGACGAAGCGATCCTGCTGAACAGCCACGGATTCGTGGCCGAGTGCACGGGCGAAAACCTGTTCGTGGTGAAGAACGGAAGACTGGTCACGCCGCCGCTGTCGAGCGGCGCGCTGGAAGGCATCACCCGCGACTCCGTGATCACGATCGCACGCGATCTCGGTCTGGAGGTCCGCGAAGACAACCTCCTGCGCAGTGATCTCTACCTGGCCGACGAGGCGTTCCTCACCGGGACCGCGGCCGAGATCGTGCCGATGCGCTCCGTCGACGATCGTGAGATCGGATCGCCCGGCGAGATCACCCGCAAGATCCAGGAAATCTACTTCGCCACCGTGCACGGCGAGGAAGACCGCTACAAGGACTGGCTGGAGTACACCGATGCCTGAGGAGAAGAAGCGGAGTCGGCGGACATCGACCGCAGAAGCCGGACCGGTGGGCGATCGAGCCGCCGGAGCGGATTCGACCATCAGGAAAGTCGAGATCTACGACACGACCCTGCGTGACGGCGCGCAGCTCGAGGGCATCTCACTCACCGTCGACGACAAGCTGCGGATCGCCGAGCAGCTCGACTGGCTCGGTGTGCACTACATCGAAGCGGGATGGCCCGGGGCGAACCCGAAAGACGACGAGTTCTTCCGGCGCGCGCCGAGCGAGCTCACACTCACCACGAGCACGCTCGTCGCGTTCGGCTCGACCCGTCGGCCGAAGGGCAAGGTCGATTCCGACGACACGCTCCGCCACCTGATCGACGCCGGGACCGAGACGGTGTGCATCGTCGGGAAGTGCTGGGACTACCACGTGCTCGAGGCCCTGCAGACGACGCTCGACGAGGGCGTCGCGATGGTCGCCGACTCGATCGAGCACCTGAAGGCCAACGGACTCACGGTGCTGTTCGACGCCGAGCACTTCTTCGACGGCTACCGCGCGAATCCCGAGTTCAGCCTGCGCGTGCTCGAAGGGGCCGCGCTCGCCGGGGCCGACCGGCTGGTGCTCTGCGACACCAACGGCGGCTCGCTGCCGCACCAGGTGGAGGAAGCCGTCCGTGCCGTCGTCGCCTACGTCGACACGCCGGTCGGCGTCCACTTGCACGACGACGCCGGGTGCGGGGTGGCGAACGCGTTGGCCGGGGTGCTCGGCGGTGCGATCCAGGTGCAGGGGACGATCAACGGCTACGGCGAGCGGACCGGGAACTGCAACCTCACGACGATCATCCCGGACCTCACGTTGAAGATGGGGATCGAGACGATCCCGCGTGATCGGCTCGAGCGCCTGACGCCGGTCGCGCACCACGTCGCCGAGCTCGTCAACGTGGCACGCGACCCGCAGGCCGCGGACGTCGGCAGCTCCGCGTTCGCCCACAAGGCGGGTCTGCACGTGAGCGCGATCGCAAAGCGTCCCGACGCGTACGAGCACGTCAAGCCCGATTCGGTCGGCAACGGCACCCGCTTCGTGATGTCGGAGCTGGCCGGTCGTTCGACCGTGGCGCTCAAGGCGAAGGAGCTCGGCCTCGACCTCGACGGGCCCACGCTCAGCGAGGTCGTCGACCGCCTGAAGCGCCTCGAGCACGAGGGTTACCACTTCGAGGTCGCCGACGCGTCGCTCGAGCTGCTGATGCGCCGGGCGTCGGGGTGGGAGCAGCCCTGGTTCACGGTCGAGAGCTTCCGGGTCATCGCCGACGACCTCTCGCCCGACGTCGTCGGTGCGATCAACACCGAGGCGACGATCAAGGTGCACGTCGGTTCCGACCGCCTGGTCGCGTTGGCCGAGGGCAACGGCCCGGTGAACGCACTCGACGCCGCGTTGCGGACCGCGCTGAACGGCCGCTACCCGGCTCTCGACCGGGTGCACCTCACCGACTACAAGGTGCGCGTCCTCGACACCGAGAAGGGGACCGGCGCGGTGACCCGAGTGCTGGTCGACAGCACCGACGGCGACAAGAGCTGGACCACCATCGGGGTGAGCGAGAACATCATCGAGGCCTCGTGGCTCGCCCTGCTCGATTCCCTGCTCTACGGCCTGCTCCTCGCTGAGTCCGGCTCCTCGTCGCCCACGTAGTATCCGGCTCGTGCCGACCGATCCGTACGTCCCGAACGACATCGACAGCGATCCGCGCCAACTCCCCAACCTGGCGCCCGGCGTGCACATGCCGCCGGCCGGTTCGTGGCACGCCGACCGTCCCGGCGATCTCGTCGCAGGACAGCCCCACGGCGAGATGCTGGGGTCGCCCGGTCCCGACGTCGGGTACGCCCGGCTACTCGTGGAACGCCGGCGCGACCGGTTCGTGATCTCGCCGCACGAACCGCGCGAAGACGCCGAAGCGGTGGTGGCCGAGTTGGCCATGAAGCGGGCGGCGTCGTTCGGGCGGGCTCCGGTGCTCGCCGACGTCGACGTCGCGATGGAGTTGCTCGGGTACGCGGGCGACGTCCCGCTCGAGACGCCGGAGTGGCGGCTGCACCTCGTGCACGAGGCCGCGCACGACTACGCGAAGCGGCGACGCATCGTCGACTCGGTCCCGCTCGAGGTGGTCCGGCTCGCGCCGGAGAAGGTCACCGAGGCGATGGCCGGCGTGCGCGCCGCGCTCGAGGCCGTCGCCGCGCGCGAGGGGTGAGTCGGAACCCGTGAGCGATCCGAGTCCGTACGTCCTGCCCGACGAGTACGAGGAGTTCCGGGCTGCGGCGCGTCGCCTCGCCGAGACCGGGATCGCGCCGAATGCCCGTGCCGCCGACATCGACTCGGCGTTCCCCTGGGCTTCGTTCGAGGCCTACCGCGACTCCGGGCTGGTCCGTACGTTGTATCCCGCCGACCACGGCGGCGACGGTGGCGACTGGTTGACGTACGCGATCCTCGTGGAAGAGGTCGCGCGGGTCTGCGCGGCATCTTCGCTGTTCGTGTTGATCTCGCGGCTCGGGATGACTCCCGTGATCAAGTGGGGCAGC
>JBBQMI010000033.1:0-9477 GCA_038328825.1 Acidimicrobiia bacterium
CCCCACGGCCGGGTCATACGCGGGCCGCCCCGCCCGGGTGCTCGGGGAGTCCCTCGAACCACGGTGACTCTCGTCACTGCCCGGATTTCCGAGTGGAGGTCCGAAACCCTGCCTGATCCCTTTGGGAGTAACGGGTACGAACGATTTTTCCCAGTAGAACGGGCGTTCTCGAGCCGCTCCCCGGTTGGAGTACCCCCATCGGGGGCGGGTACGGTCGCATCGACGGCGGCCCCATCTGTGCGGCTTTCGTCCCCCTTCCCGCATCCTCTTCTGACGGCACGCGCGCGTCTGGAGATCGGAAGGTTCCTATCCCCGAACAAGGAGACACACTTGAAGTTGGGAGGCAGCAAGGCACGCGCGCTGCTTGGCGGAGTAGCTCTCATCGCCATCCTCGGTGTCGTGGCGAGCGAGGTCGGAGCCGGCCCCGCGAGTGCGGCACGTGAGCAAGCGTCCAAGACCGAGTCGGCTCGGCCGCATGGGGTGCGGCCGGTCGCCGCGATCTTCCAGAACACGCCCCTGTCGCTTGCCGGCGACCTCGCGGCGCAGCAGTACCGCACGATCGCCGAGCAGCGCTACAAGTTTGCGCTGTGGGTGAGGGGTGTCGAGGCGGCGAGGGTCCAGGCCGAAGCCGAGGCGGCTGCTGCGGCAGCGGCGGTGCAGGTCCAGGACGCTCGCGTCACTCGGAACCGCGCTCCCGCACCTGACTACTCGGGCGCAGTTCCCACCGACGGCGAACACTCCGGCACGTTGGCGTGCATCCGCGCCCACGAGTCCGACTCCGCCGGCGGCTACTCGGCCGTCAACTCGAGCTCGGGCGCGGGTGGTGCCTACCAGGCGCTCCCCTCGACCTGGGACGGCTACGGCGGTTACGCACGGGCGCAGGACGCCCCGCCCGAGCTGCAGGACCAGTGGGCACGCGAGGCGATCAACGCTTCGGGTACCCGCCCCTGGGCCGGTTCCGGGTGCTGACGAACACGCACTGATCGGCGAAGGCCGATCGCACCACCAGCGAAGCGAAGCAACGGCCCCGGGTCAGCCCGGGGCCGTTGCGCGTCCGCCGGTGCGGAGACCCCGCGGTGCAGCCGGTACCGTGACGTTCTCGTGGATGCTTCACCGGTAGACCGCAGCGTCGGCGCGTTCAGCGATCGCGCGCCCTGGATCATCGATCCCGACGCGCTCCTCTGGCGGCGCGGGCTCGACGGTGTCCGCGCCCGGCGTCGCGCCGACGTCCCGCGCATGCTCGACAAGGGCCGCTTCCCGCCGGTCGGTCGCATCGCGCGCACCGTGTGGTCGGTCGGGCTCGCGCTCGGAGCCTGGTACGTCGTCGACCGCCGCGGGGATCAGTCACGCGCGGGGTTGTCGGCGCGCCTGCGGCGTTCGTTCGAGTCCCTCGGGTCGACCTACGTCAAGCTCGGCCAGATCGTGTCGGGCGGCGAGGGGCTGTTCCCACCCGAGCTCGTCTCCGAGTTCAAGCTCCTTCGCGACCGTGTCCCCGCCGAACCGTTCGCCGACATCCGCGCCGTCGTCGAATCCGATCTCGGTGCGCCACTCGCCGACATCTTCGAACGGTTCGAATCCACTCCCATCGCGGCAGCCTCGATCGCGCAGGTCCACGCGGCGCGGTTGCGTACGGGTGAAGACGTCGTCGTGAAGGTGCAGCGCCAGCAGGTCGCCGGCCTCGTCGCCGCCGACATCCGCGCGATGTCGTGGCTCGCGCCGTTGCTCGTCGGTCGCATCCCGGTCGCCGCGCTCGCCAACCCACCCGCGCTCGTCGAGCTGTTCGCCGAGACGATCTCCGAGGAGCTCGACTTCCGCCTCGAAGCCGAGAACATGATCGATGTCGCCCGCGTGCTCGCCGAGACGGCCGGCGACGAGCCCCGCAACACCATCGTCCCGCGCCCGCACCCCGAGTTGGTCACGCAGCGGGTGTTGGTGATGGAACGGCTCGACGGGTTCGCGTGGGATGACGTGGTCGGAATGCAGGGCGCCGGTGTCGACACCGAGGCCGTGCTGCACGAGGGGATGGTGTCGTTCATGGAGGGCGCCATGCTCTACGGCGTCTTCCACGGTGACCTGCACGGCGGGAACCTGCTCGTGCGCAACGACGGCACGACGGTGCTCCTCGACTTCGGGATCACGGGCCGGCTCGACCAGAAGGAGCGCATGGCGTTCCTCTGGCTGCTCGTCGGCGCGACCAACGGCGACGTCCGCTCCCAGCTCCGCGCGCTGCGCGACCTCGGCGCGTTCCCGCCCGACACCGATCTCGACGCCGTGTTCATCGACCTCGGGCTCGACCGTCCCCCGATCGACCCGACGAAGCTCGATGCCGACGAGCTCATCAAGGAGCTCCAGGAGCTCACCAAGAAGCTCCTCGGGTACGGCGCGCGTGCACCCAAGGAGCTCATGTTGTTCGTGAAGAACCTCATGTTCCTCGACGGCGCGATCGCCACGCTCGCTCCGGATCTCGACATCCTCGGTGAGATCCAGAAGGTGCACACCGAGATCACGGTACGTCACGGTGACCGTCTCGCCCGCGAGCTGGGCATCGAGATGACGATCGCCGACTTCGACCCCGACTCGGTGAAGGCCGCGTTGGGGTTGAGCAACGACGTCGAGAAGTTGACCTACCGCGACGTGCAGGACCGTCGCGAGATCATCCGCAAACGGATGGAAGAGCGGCGCAAGCGCGCCTGACCGGTCGGAGGGGGACCATGGGCGACGACGTGTTTCCGATCGAAGAGGTCGACGCAGCGTTCCGCCGCTACTGGTTGGCCGGCGCGGTGGGAGAAGACTGGGAGGCCTTCGTCGACATGTTCACCGACGACGTCGACTACCGGGAGCACTTCCTCGGGCACATGCACGGTCGCGAGGAGGTCCGGGCCTGGATCACGAAGACCATGGCCGACTTCAGCGAGATCTACACGGTGTACGAGTGGCACATGGTCGAGCCGTCGGGTCGGGTCGTCGTGTACATGCAGAACCGGCGCGACAACCCGGAGCCCGGCGCGCCACCCATCGACTTCCCCGGCATCACCGTGCTCCAGTACGCGGGCGGCGGCCGGTTCTCCCTCGAAGAAGACTTCTGGGCGGTGCATGCCGGCATGAGCACGGCGAAGCAGTACGCCGAAGCGTCCGCGCGCTTCGATCCTGGGCTCGCCGCCCGTCGGACCCGCCGCGACTGGGGTGACGGGCCCGACTGGGCGCGCGGCCCCGTCGTCGACGGCTGAGCCGAGGCGCGCGTGCCCGAGATCCCGGAGATGCAGGCGTTGGCCGAACGGGTCGATGCCGCGCTGCAGGGCGCGGTGCTCGAACACGTCGACGTGCTCGGCTTCTCCGCGCTGAAGACCGTCGTGCCCGCGCCCGAGTCGTTCCTCGGTTCCGCGTTGGTGGCGGTCGGTCGGCGCGGCAAGTACCTCGTGTGGGACTTCGGCGCCCCGGGTCGGATCCTCGTGCACCTGTCGCAGGCCGGTCTCCTCGATCTCGAGTCACCGCCGAAGAAGACGCGCGTGAAGGGCTCGGTCGTGCGCTTCCGGTTCGACGACGACCGCGCCGTACTCGTGCGCGAGTACGGACACGAACGCAAGGCCGCCTGGTGGGTCCTCGCGCCCGGAGACGACGGGCCACTCGTGAAGCTCGGGTCGGAACCCGACTCCGACGCGTTCGCCGAGTTCGTGCTCACCGGCACCGACAAGCGGCGCATCCACACCTGGCTGCGCGACCAGCGCACCGTCGCCGGCATCGGCCGGGGCTACGCCGACGACGCCCTGCACCGGGCCAAGCTCTCCCCGACCGCAACCCTCCCGAAGCTCGATGCCGACGATCGCCGTCGTCTGCTCGACGCGATCCGGTCCACGCTCGCCGACGCGCTCGACGGTGAACGCACGCGCGTCGGCGGGTTGTCGGCGCCGAAGCTCGGCGACCGGTTCACCGTGCACGGGCGCCCCGGAACCCCGTGCCCCACGTGTGGCGACGCGATGCGACGCGTCTCCTACGAGGCGTACGAGATCACCTACTGCCCGACGTGCCAGACGAACGGCAAGGTCCTGGCCGACCGCCGGATGTCCCGCCTCGTCAAATGATCGTTCTGGTC
Organism: Acidimicrobiia bacterium; assembly: GCA_038328825.1. Lineage (GTDB taxonomy): Bacteria > Actinomycetota > Acidimicrobiia > IMCC26256 > JANYLB01 > JANYLB01. Next base: position 4,091 of record JBBQMI010000033.1, read on the forward strand.
ATGTACAGCTGTCCCATGAACGTCAGAACCTGACCGGAACGAGGGTTTCGGGGTCTCGGGGTCTCGGGGTCGAGGGGTTGCCGCGCGGCAGGCGTCACCAGCCGCGGGTGCCGGGAGCGCCCTTGAAGGGGCCGACGACGGCCGACGTGATCCACCCGCCGTAGAAGCCACCGGGTTGCGCGGTCACGACCTCATCGTCGACGTAGCACGCGTCCATCGGCGCGACGTAGAACGCGACGTGATCGGTGATCGGGACGAAGGCGTCGCTCGGCGTCGCGTAGGCCCACGCGGCCTCGGGCGCGACGCGGTCACCGCCGTGCACGGCGAAGTAGTGCGCCCGTCCCTTCCACTCGCACACCGACGCGCCCTTGGTGGGTTCGAGCGCGCCGTCGAGCACGTCGTCGGACGGGAAGTAGTAGTTCGGGGGGTGACTCGTCTCGAGGACCCGGTAGCCGCGGGTCGTGTCGGCGATCGTGACCCCGCCGAGCACCACCCTGAGCCGGGCCGTGACCGATTCGAGGCGGGGCGGTCGGGGGTAGTCCCACACCGACTCCTGGCCCACGCCGGGCTCGATGCGTTGCGGTCTCGACGAGAAGATGCTCATACCATCCGTTCGGATCCGGGGCTCGCGCCAGACGGGTCGGGGTGACCACGACATAGCATGACCGGCGGTGATCCCCTCCCTGCTCGCTTCCATCCCCAGTCCGACCCGCGGCGTCTTCTACCTCGGCCCGCTGCCGTTCCACCTCTACGGGCTCACGCTCGCGATCGGTGTCGTGGTGGCCACGTACCTGTCGGAGTACCGGTGGAAACGGATGGGTCACGATCCCAAGGAGATCGCCCAGATCGCGGTCTGGGTCGTGATCGCCGGCGTGGTCGGAGCCCGGCTCTACCACGTGGTCACCGACTACCAGCTCTACACCCACGACCCCCTCAAGGCGCTGCAGGTCTGGAGCGGAGGCCTCGGGATCTGGGGTGCCGTCGCCGGCGGAGCGATCGCGGTGGTGGTGCTCGCCCGCAAGCACCACTACGACACGCTGCGCCTCTGCGACGCCATCGCGCCCGGTGTCGTGCTCGCGCAGGCGATCGGCCGCTGGGGCAACTACTTCAATCAGGAGCTCTTCGGACGGCCGAGCACGCTGCCGTGGGCGGTCGAGATCGACTTCGTACACCGACCCGACCAGTACAAGGCGTTCGCGACGTTCCAGCCGACGTTCCTCTACGAGTCGCTCTGGTGCCTCGTCGTCCTCGGCGTGATCCTCTGGGCGGAGAAGCTGCCTTCGCACCGCAAGGGTCAGACGTTCGCGCTGTACATCGCGCTCTACACCGCCGGCCGGTTCGTGTTCGAGAACCTGCGCAGCGACCCGGCCCACAACATCGCCGGCCTCCGCATCAATGCATGGGTGAGCATCGTACTCTTCGTGATCGGCGTGGCGTGGTTCGTGTGGCTGGGCCGGCGCCCCCAGGATCCCGAGGCCGGTGATCCCGAAGTCGGTGATCCCGAAGTCGACACATCGGATGCCTCCGACGCCCTACCCTCGAGTTCCCCCATCGATCCCCCCGCTGCTGGAGGTCGTCACCCGTGACGTCTGCCGTGTCCGAACCCCGAACCGCGCCGACCAGCGTCGCTGCGCGCGCCGTCGACGTCTCGAAGGTCTACGGAAGTGGAGAGGCCGAGGTGCGCGCGCTCGACCACATCAGCGTCGAGTTCGCGTCGAGTGCGTTCACCGCGATCATGGGTCCCTCGGGTTCGGGGAAGTCGACGCTGCTCCACTGCCTCGCCGGACTCGATCGGCTCTCGTCGGGTCAGATCTTCCTCGGCGACGTCGAGATCAGCGCCGCGAACGAGAAGCAGCTCACGCTGATCCGTCGCGACCGCATCGGGTTCGTGTTCCAGGCGTTCAACCTCATTCCCACGCTCGACGCAGAAGAGAACATCACCCTGCCGATGGCGCTCGCCGGCCGCAAGCCCGACCCGGAGTGGTTCGATCGGGTGGTGAGCACCGTCGGCCTCGCCGACCGGCTCCACCACCGCCCGTCGGAGCTGTCGGGTGGTCAGCAGCAACGTGTCGCCGTGGCCCGCGCGCTGGCGTCGCAGCCCGACCTGATCTTCGCCGACGAACCCACCGGCAACCTCGACTCCCACGCCGGCGCCGAGATCCTCGGCTTCATGCGCCGCGCCGTCACCGACTTCCACCAGACCATCGTGATGGTCACCCACGATCCGGTAGCCGCGAGCTACGCCGACCGGGTCGTGTTCCTCGCCGACGGGAAGATCGTCGACGAGATGCTCGAGCCGACCGCAGACCGCGTGCTCGACCGGCTCAAGAACCTCGGCGAGTAACCCGTGTTCAAGCTCACGGTGAAGGGGCTCTTCGCCCACAAGTTGCGCTTCGCGCTCACCGCGCTCGCGGTGATGTTGGGCGTATCGTTCCTCTCGGGCACGCTCGTGCTCACCGATACCATCCAGCGCACGTTCAACGAGCTCTTCGCGAACGTCAACAGGGGAACCGACGCATACGTGCGTTCGAGCGAGAAGCTCGAGTCCCAGGTCGGCACCATCCGGCCCCGCATCCCCGCGTCGCTGATCCCCGAGGTCGGCGCAGTCGACGGCGTCGCGAGTCAGGGCGGCAAGCCCGTGGTGCAGGGCCAGCTGCAGTTCAGCGCCCAGCTCGTCGACAAGAAGGGGGAGCCGATCGGCAACCCCGGGCAGGGCTCACCGACGTTCGGGTTCATCTGGGACGACTTCGAACAGCTGAGCCCCTGGAAGCTCGCTTCCGGTCGACCGCCGCGTGCCGACGACGAAGTGGTCGTCGACAAGGGCTCGGCCGACAAGGCCGACTTCACGATCGGCGACGAGGTGACCGTGCTCACCCAGGCGGCGCCGGCGAAGTACACGCTCGTCGGCATCGCGAAGTTCGGCACCGCCGACAACCCCGGCGGGGCGTCGGTGTCGCTCTTCACCCAGGCGGAAGCGCAGCGGCTCGCGGGCGCGCCGAACCAGTTCGACGGCATCGCGGTCGGCGGTAAAGACGGCGTGTCGCAGTCCGCGCTCGCCCTCCGGATCGCTCGAGCGGTCGACCTTCCGAAGGTCGAGGTCATCACGGGTGACCAGCTGACGAAGGAGAACCAGAACGAGATCCAGAAGAACCTCTCGTTCTTCAACACCTTCTTGTTGATCTTCGCGCTCGTCGCGTTGTTCGTCGGCTCGTTCATCATCTTCAACACGTTTTCGATCATCGTGGCCCAGCGCACGCGTGAGATGGCGTTGCTCAGAGCGATCGGGGCTTCGGGTCGACAGGTGGTCACGTCGGTGCTCGGCGAGTCGCTCGTGGTCGGGTTCCTCGCCTCGCTGCTCGGACTCGGGGTCGGCATCCTCTTGGCGGGCGTGCTGAAAGCACTGCTGAGCGCGTTCGGCATCGACATCCCCGCCGGCGGGACCGTGCTCAAGACCCGCACCGTGGTCGTCGCGCTCGCGGTCGGCACCATCGTGACGTTCATGTCGTCGGTCTTCCCCGCGCGCCGCGCCGCCAAGGTGCCACCGGTGGCGGCCATGCGCGAGGTGAGCATTGACCAGACCGGACACAGCATCGTCCGCATCGTCATCGGGATCGTCGTCACCATCCTCGGTGTCGGCGCGCTCGCCCTCGGCCTCGTGCAGGGTGAGATCTCGCTCGTGGGCCTCGGCGCGGTCGTGGTGTTCCTCGGCGTCGCGTTCCTGGGCCCGATCATCGCCCGGTACGCGAGCGCGCTCCTCGGGTCGCGCCCGATCGCCGTGCTCGTGTTCGGCGCCGGCGCACTCATGACGCTCGCGTTCGGCGTGGGTGCGGCCTGGGCACTGGTCGGAGCGGTGATCCAGCTGTTCAAGAGCGAGTTCGGTACAGCCCTGCTGATGCTGCTCGTGGCCGCGCTCGCTGCCGCCCTCGCAGCCAGTTGCGTGAACCTCGTGGTCGCCGCGCGCGCGGCGTTCCGCATCGAAGGCCGGCTCGGTACCGACAACGCCGAACGCAACCCGAAGCGCACGTCGTCGACCGCGGCCGCGCTGATGATCGGCGTCGCCCTCGTCGCGCTCATCACGATCCTCGCGTCGTCGACGAAGGAGTCGATCGGCGCGACGATCGACAAAGCGTTCCGGGCCGACTACATCGTCGCGCCGAAGGGCGGCGGATTCGGTGGCGCCGGGTTCAGCCCCGCCCTCGCGACCGCCGTGAAGAAGCTGCCCGAGATCGAGACGGCCACCGGCCTGCGGTTCGGTCCCGCGAAGCTCGTCGGCGCGAGCAAGTTCCTCATCGCCGCCGACCCGAAGGCGCTGAACCAGCTGTTCGACCTCCAGCCGACCGACCCGACCGCGTCCGAGAACCTCGGTCCGGATCAGATCGCGGTCTCCAAGCGCATCGCCGACGAGAAGGGCTGGAAGCTCGGCGACACGATCAAGGCGGTGTTCCCGAACGGTGGCACCACCGACCTCATGGTCTCGGCGTCGTTCGGTGTTGGTCAGCAGCAGGGCTTGAGCGACTACTTCGTGTCGCTCGAGACGTTCTCGAAGAACTACCCCGAGCAGTTCGACGCGCAGGTCTACGCCACGCTCAAGCCGGGGGTCAGCCTCGCGGCCGGCAAGCGGGCGATGGTGAAGGCGGTGAAGCCGTTCGCGAACGCGGAGGTCCAGGACCAGGCGCAGTTCAAGGCCAGGCAGGAAGCCTCGATCGACCAGTTCGTGAACCTGATCTACGCACTGTTGTTCCTCGCGGTGATCATCGCCGGCATCGGGATCGCGAACACGCTCGCACTGTCGATCGTCGAGCGGACGCGTGAGATCGGACTGCTGCGCGCTGTCGGGATGACGAGGGCGCAGCTGAAGTCGACGATCCGCTGGGAGGCCGTGATCATCGCGCTGCTCGGCACCGTGCTCGGCCTGATCATCGGGCTCGTCTTCGGCTGGGCCATCGTGCAGGCCCTCAAGGACCAGGGCATCAACAAGTTCGCGCCACCGGGCCCCCAGCTGATCGTGATCGTGCTCATAGCGGCGCTGCTCGCGGTCCTGTTCGCGTACTTCCCGGCACGCCGGGCCTCGAAGCTCGACGTGCTCAAGGCGATCTCCACCGAGTAGGCGCCGGCGCGGTTCGTCAGGGGTACGGATCCCACGCAGGTTCGGCTCGAGCGAGGAACCGGCTCACCCGCTCGCGGAACTCGTCCGGCGAGATCGCGCTCTCGTCGGCGCCGTTGAGCTGCAGGGCGGGTTCGAGGTCGCCGACGCCGTCGAACCACCACGCGGCGTCGCCCGGTTCGTCGGCGGTCAGCGCTTCGGCGAGCGGCGAAAGGTCGACACGCGGTCGGGGTCGACGCGAGATGTACTGCACCCATGTCTCGTAGCGGAACACCACCTCGTA
>JBBQMI010000034.1:0-9439 GCA_038328825.1 Acidimicrobiia bacterium
GGGAGCGAGCACGAACCCGCGGTCCCACATGCGCGGATGGGGGACGACGAGGTCGGGTTCGTCGAGACGGATCTCGCCCACGAGCAACACGTCGACGTCGAGCGTGCGGGGACCCCACCGCTCGTCGCGGACCCGGTGCGCGTCGGCCTCGAGGCGCTGCCCGAGCGAGAGCAGCTCGCGGGCGCTCAGGCCGGTCTCGAGGGCGACAACCGCGTTGAAGTACTCGGGCTGCTCCGGACCGCCCACCGGTTCCGTCGCGTACACGTTCGACAGCGCGACGATCACGACCCCCGGCACGGCCATGAGACTGTTGACCGCACGTTGCAGCGCACCGGCGCGGTCACCGAGGTTCGCCCCGAGGCCGAGGTATGCACGCGTCCCTGCGGGCTCGACGGTCACCGCACTACCGACGGACCCGGACGGCGACGTGATCGAGCAGCGCGCGCACCGGCGCGTTCAGCTTGCGCACGGTGACCGTGACCCCGGTGACCCGGGGATCGGAACGGCAGACCTCACCGATCCGGGTCGCGAGCCGCTCGAGCAGGCGGTAGCTCTCCGACGCCACGACCCGCGTGATCGCCTCGGAGACGGCGGCGTAGTCGACGGTGTCGGTGAGGTCGTCGCTCTCGCCTGCCTTCGCGACGTCGACCTCGAGCTCGACGTCGATCTCGAACGGCTGCGGCCGCACCTGCTCCTCGGGGAGCACGCCGTGGACGCCCAGCTCGCGCAGGCCGGTGATGAGGATCCGATCGGTCATCGGTTCACTCGGCGCGCTGGCGCAACAGCCGCGCTGACAGCGTGGCCGCGACGATCTCGCGACCGACGGTCCCCATCTGGCGGCCCGTCTGCTTCTCGAGCACCTGGATCGCGTGCGGACCCTCGGGCACCAGTCCCGAGTAGATGAGGTAGCCGGCGAACACACCGATGAGGCGGTCGCCGAACTCCTCGTGGTGCACGAGCACCTTCTCCTCGGGATCGTCGATGAAGCGCGCGATCGTGCCGTAGATGTCGAGGAGGCGACGCGGCAGCTCGTCGCTGCGCCCGAGCGGGACCTGGAGGTACGCGATCCCCGCTTCGTCGTAGGCGTGCAGGTTGTGCGAGGAGTCGAGCAACGACACGACGTGGGTGAAGCCGTGCTGACGGAGCCAGATCAGCTCTTCCTGCCGGCGGACCTTGCGGTGGTTGCGGGCGAACCCACCGGGCCGTTCTGATCCGGCGAGGCGGTCCTTGATGATCCAACAGAAGAACCGGGGTTCGAGCCCCTGTGCCCACCGACCTCTCATGCCGCGCTCGCTTCCATGACCTGCAGCAGACGCGCGGCGCGGACGGCAGCGCGTGCGTCGTGGACCCGAACCAGCGCGGCGCCGTGGTCGAGCGCCCACGTGACCGTGGCAAGCGTGCCTTCTTCGCGTCGCGTCGGGTCGGCGTCGCCGAGCACCGTGCCGATGAACGCCTTGCGCGACGTGCCGATCAGCACGGGGACGTCGACGCGTGCCGTGAGCTCGGGGAGCCGGGCGATGAGCTCGAGGTTGTGCTCGACGCGCTTGCCGAACCCGATGCCGGGATCGGCCATCAACGCTCCGGGCGCGATCCCCGCCGCGCGCGCCGCGGCGAGCCGCTCGACGAGGAACGACCCGACGTCGTCGACGACGTCGTCGTAGCGGGGATCGGCCTGCATCGTGCGCGGCTCCCCGAGCATGTGCATCGCGACGTAGCCCGCGCCGGCGTCGGCCACGAGACCGAGCATCGCGGGATCGGCACGTCCGGCGGAGACGTCGTTCACGATGGCGGCGCCCGCCTCGAGGGCAGCGCCGGCCACGACCGATTTCGTGGTGTCGACACTCACCCGAACCGGCACCAACGCGGCATCGGCGGCGAGGGCGGCGACGAGGCCTCGGATCACCGGGACGACCCGCCGGAGCTCTTCGTCGGCAGCGACGGGTTCGGCTCCCGGACGAGTCGACTCGCCACCCACGTCGACCACTGCGGCGCCGTCGGCGACGAGCGCCAGCCCGTGGGCCACCGCGGCCTCGGGATCGAGGTAGCGGCCCCCGTCGGAGAAGGAATCGGGCGTCGCGTTCACGACACCCATCACCGGCGCGCGCGAGCCGCTCAGCAGGTTCTCCCAGGTGAACATCGGGCAGAGCGTACCGTCCGCCCGGCCGTCGGCCGTCAGGTCAGACGGCGTTCAGAAACGGCGTCCGGCCTGACCGATGAAGCTCATGGCCTCGGCGCGCGTCGCCGGGTTGTCCTTGAAGAGCCCGCGGACGGCAGAGGTCACCGTGAGCGCTCCCGGCTTGCGGACCCCCCGCATCGACATACACAGGTGCTCGGCTTCGATCACGACGAACACTCCGTCGGGGTTGAGGACGTCGACGAGCGCGTCCGCGATCTGCGTGGTCAGACGTTCCTGCACCTGCGGACGCTTGGCGAAACCGTCGACGAGGCGGGCGATCTTGGAGAGTCCCGTGATCCGGCCGTCGTCACCGGGGATGTAGGCGACGTGGGCCCGACCGGTGAACGGGATCAGGTGGTGCTCGCACACGCTCGCGAGCGGGATGTCGCGGATCATCACCATCTCGTCGTGGTCGGCCTCGAACGTGACCGCGAGGTGGCGCGACGGATCGTCGTGGAGACCGCTGAAGATCTCGGCGTACATCTCGCCGATCCGTTCGGGCGTGCGGACCAGGCCGTCGCGCTCCGGATCTTCGCCGATCGCGACGAGGATCTCCCGGACCGCAGTTGCGATCCGTTCCTTGTCGATCGCGGTGTCGCTCACGGACCGGAACGACGGGTCGCAGGCGAGTCGCTGGCCGCGGCCGCCGCAGGGCGGCCGCTCCCCGGTTTGCGCTCGTAGACGTCGACCGGACTGAGGAGCTCCTGGACCTGGTCGGCCTCGAGCGTCTCGTGCTCCATGAGCGCGTCGGCGAGCTGTTCGAGTACGGCGCGGTTCATCTCGAGGATTTCTCGCGCCGCGACGTGGGCACCGTCGATGAGACCCCGCACCTCGTCGTCGATGCGCGAAGCGACTTCGTCGGAGTAGTCGGGGGTCGACTGGAAGTCGCGGCCGAGGAAGACCTCGCCCTGGGGCTGACCGAACCGCATCGGGCCGAGCACGTCGCTCATGCCGAACTCGGTGACCATCTGCCGGGCGACCACGGTCGCGCGCTCGATGTCGTTCTGGGCGCCCGTGGTCGGGTCGGCGAAGATCATCTCCTCGGCGGTCCGCCCACCGAGCAGCATCGCCAACTCGTCGGTGAGCTCGCTGCGCGTCACGAGGAACTTGTCCTCCATCGGCAGTGTGAGCGTGTAGCCGAGCGCCCGCCTGCGGGGGATGATCGACACCTTGTGCACGGGGTCGGTGTTCGGGAGCGCATGGCTCACGAGCGCGTGACCACCCTCGTGGTACGCGATCACGCGTCGCTCGCGTTCCGAGATCACGCGGCTCCGGCGTTCCGGTCCGGCCATGACCCGGTCGATCGACTCCTCGAGCTGCACCAGGCCGATCTTCGTCATGTCGTAGCGAGCCGCGAGGAGCGCGGCTTCGTTCATGAGGTTGGCCAGGTCGGCGCCGGTGAAGCCAGGGGTGCGCCGAGCGATCACGTCGAGGTCGACGCCGTCGGCGAGCGGCTTCTCCTTGCCGTGGACCCGAAGGATCGCCTTGCGACCCTCGAGGTCAGGGCGATCCACCACGATCTGACGGTCGAACCGACCGGGGCGCAGCAACGCCGGGTCGAGGATGTCGGGGCGGTTGGTCGACGCCAGCAGGATCACGCCCGCCTTCACGTCGAAGCCGTCCATCTCGACGAGCATCTGATTGAGCGTCTGCTCGCGCTCGTCGTGCCCTCCGCCGAGCCCCGCGCCGCGGTGGCGCCCGACGGCGTCGATCTCGTCGATGAAGATGATCGCAGGGGCCGCGCTCTTCGCCTGTTCGAACAAATCGCGCACGCGTGCCGCGCCGACGCCGACGAACATCTCGACGAAGTCGGAGCCGCTGATCGAGAAGAACGGCACTCCCGCTTCGCCGGCCACCGCCTTGGCGAGCAGCGTCTTGCCGGTTCCGGGGGGGCCGTAGAGCAGCACACCCTTCGGGATCTTCGCCCCCATGGCGAGGAACTTCGCGGGCGACGCGAGGAAGTCCTTGATCTCCTGGAGCTCCTCGACGGCCTCGTCGAGACCCGCGACGTCGGCGAAGGTGGTCTTCGGCTGATCCTTGGAGACGGCCTTCGCCCGCGACTTGCCGAAGCTCATGACGCGGTTGCCGCCGCCCTGCATCTGGCTCATGAAGAAGATCGCGAGCCCGATGATCAACAGGAACGGCATGATCCCGGCGATGAACGACACCCAGGGGTTGGGCTTCTGCGAGTCGACGCTGAACTTGGCGACGTCGGCCTTGCGGATCTCCTTGGTGATCTCGTCGGTGTACTGCTCGGGGAACCGCACCTCGTACTTGGTGCCGTCGGTGAGCGTGCCCTTCACCAGGTGATCGCGGTCGTAGAGCGTCGCTTCCTGGACCTTGCCGTTGGCGAGGCGGGTCTCGAACGTGGAGAGGTCGAGGTTCTTGCGGGCCGAGTCGCGACGCAGCACCTGGGTGACCACCAGGACACCCAGGAGGGCGATCACCACGATGACGACGAGGTTGCGTCGCTGCTTGTTCAAGGCCACAAAGGTTACAGGCCGCCCACAGCTGACGAGAAAACGGGGGTCGGCGTGGGACGGTCAATCTGGCGAGACGTACTCCGCGATGTAGGGGAGGTTGCGGTAGCGCTCGGCGACGTCGAGGCCGTACCCGACCACGAAATCGGGCGGGATCCGGAACCCCACGTACTTGAGGTCGGGCTCCTCCTTCTGGAGGCCCTCCTTCAGGAGCAGCGCGCACACCTCGACCGAGGCGGGCAGACGGGCCGCGAGCGTCTTGCGGAGGTAGCCGAGCGTGAGGCCGGAGTCGACGACGTCTTCGATGATCACCACGTGGCGGTCGGTCAGCTCGATCTCGAGGTCCTTCACGATCCGGACCACTCCACTCGTCCGGGTCGAGGACCCGTACGACGCGACGGCCATGAAGTCGAACTCGACGGGAAGGTCGATCGCCCGGGCGATGTCGCTCATGAACATGCACGCGCCCTTGAGCACCCCGACGAGGAGCGGCGGTCGATCGGCGTAGTCGGAGGTGATCTCCTTGCCGAGCGCGGCGACCCGTTCTCGGAGCGCGTCCGCGCTGACGACGATCCGGCCGATTCGAGGATCGTTCATTCGCGCTCTCCCGTCGCGTCCTGCGTCGCGACTCCCGCCCCCGCAACCTCCGCGTCGCCAACCTCTGCGGTGACCCAGAGGAATCGGCGCGTACCCGGACGGATACGTGCGGAAGCGCCGACACCGTAGCCCACCCTCCACAACTCGGCCCCGTCGGCGCGGACCAGCACGCCGGCGCCCGAGTCGTGCGCGACGAGCCGGCCGGCGTCGCCCGCGACATCGGCGTCGAGCACGCAGGTCCACCGGCCGTCGGGCCACCGCACCGGCGCGGCGCGCTCGACCCAGCTCTCGACCCGCAGGTCGCTCGCGCTCGCCGTACCCGGAAATGGCACCGTGGCCGAACCGGGGCCCGACTCGTTCACCCGGAGCCGCAGGACTCCCCCACTCCGTTCGACGCGACGGGCGCCGCCGAGCTCGGCGGCGCGGACCTCACCCCTCGCCACTACGAGGACCCGATCGATCTCGTCGAACGACGGTGGCGGCGGTCCGAGCCATACGCGAATCGAACGTCGGGCGAGCGCGAGGGGGAGTTCGGCGATGGCGGCAGCACGCGGAGTGGCGCCACCGGCCCGACGGAGCGCGTCGACCGCGAGTCCGTCGAGGAGGTCCGAGTCGGCGCGCAGCACCTCTGCTTGTCGCGCCAGCACGGGGATGAGGTCGCGTCGGGCAGCGCGCTCCAATCGCGGCAGCACCTCCCGCCGGAGGAACACCCTGCGGTAGGCCGGATCGGCGTTCATCGGATCGACGATCGGGCACAGGTCGAGGGTGCGACAGATCGCGAGCGTGTCGGACCGACGCAAACCGAGGAGCGGCCGGGCGATCGTCCCGCGCCGGGTCGGAATCCCGGCGAGTCCGTCGGTCGCGGCGCCGCGCAGCACGTTCAGGAGCACAGTCTCGGCCTGGTCGTCGGCCGTGTGGCCGGTGAGCACCACCGACGCGCCGAGCTCCCGCCGTGTCTGTTCCAACGCGCCGTACCGCGCCGCTCGGGCCCGCGCCTCGAGGTTCGACCCCGGCGCCACGCTCACCCGGCACGACCGGAACCCGGCACCAAGTCGCGTCGCCGCCCGCGCGACGAGCTCGGCTTCGGTCGCGCTCCCCGCGCGGAGCCCGTGATCCACGTGCACCGCGACCGGCTGCAGCTCTGCGTCCCCGCACAGCGCGAGCAACGCGAGCGAGTCGGCGCCACCGGAACACGCGACGACCACCGGCGCGACCAGTGCGGCGAAGTCGCCGCGGGGTCGGGGTCGGCTCACGTCACTCCGTTGGGCGTTCCCTGACGGACGAACTCGAGGAGATCGCGGGTCCCCTTGAGATCGAGCTTGCGACAGATCCGACGGAGGCTCGCGTAGACGCTGCTCCGACTCGTGTCGAGCTCGTGGGCGACGGTTGCGACGGATGCCCCGGTGGCGAGCTCCTCCACCAGTCTCCGTTGCTTCGTCGTGAGCGACGCCAGCCGATCCGTGGCCGGGCGCGCGACCGCCAATGGTGGCGTCGGGGACCGCGGGGTGTGTTCGAGGCGCGTGAGTCGCACCCGGGGATCCGTCGACGGGGCGGCCGTGTGGTCGACGCCGCGCTCCGAACGGGCCAGCGCCTCGAGCGCGGCCGACTGGACCCGGCGGCGCAGCTCGCGTTCCGACGGCGCGTCGGGATCGAGCACCTGCTCGAGCGCGCGCACGAGCTCGAGGGGGTCGAAGGGCTTGGTGATGTACTGCAACGCACCCTCGATGCTCCCCCGCAGGCGCAGCGCACCGTCGTGCAGGGCGGTGACGAGGAACACCGGGATCTCCGATCCCGCTCCCCGTCCGGCCTTGAGCTCCGCGAGCACCTCCCACCCGTCGATGCCCGGCATCATGAGGTCGAGGAACATCGCGTCGGGCGGCCTGCGCCGCACGTGATCGAGTGCTTCTTCGCCGCTCGCGGCGGTGACCACGGTGTAGCCCGCGGCCTCGAGGTTGATCTTCATCAGGCTGAGGATGTCGGGCTCGTCGTCGACGACGAGGACGACGGACATCAGTTACGCGCCGACGCGGCGCAGCCATTCGACGGGCGCGTCGAGCTCGGCGAGCGTCGGGAGCGAATCCGGACCCCGCCATGCCTCGTCGAGCGCGTGCAGACCGGCTTCCGCGGCGACGGCCTCGCAGAACCGCTCCCCGATCTCGTACTGGCGCATCTTCATCTCGAACCCGAGCAGCTTCTGCACCAGCGCAGTGACGCCACCGGTGCTGCGCCGGGCCTGCAGGATGTGCGCCATCCGCTCCTGGCCGGCGACGTGCTCGCGACCGAGCCGGTTCATCACCAGGTTGCCGTGACCTTCGAGGAGCGACATCAGGGCCTGCGTGCGGTCGAGCAGCTGGCGCTGTTCGGGGGTCGCGAGGAGTCCGACGAGTCCACCGTCGTCGAGCGGGTTGCGCCCGCGACGGAAGTCGTCGGCGACGCGGCCGAGGACCCGCAGGAGACGGGTCGGGTCGGGTTCGACCAAGGAGAGCGACTGCTCGACCAGCGAGAGGAAGTACGGCCGGAGCCAGGGGACGCCGGTGAACTGGGCCCGGTGGGTGAGCTCGTGCAGCGCGATCCACAGACGGAAGTCGCGCGGCCGGAACGCGTACCGCTTCTCGAGCCCGAGGACGTTCGGCCCGACGTAGTACACGGCGTCGTCGACGAGCGGCCCGTCGGGGTCCTCGGGTACGAGGAGGTCGTACTGACCGAGCACGCGTTTGCCCACCCACCCGAGCAACATGCCCATCTCGGTGCCCGCGACCCGGCGCCCGACCGGCGCCAGGGGGCTCCGGGCCACGCGATCACCGACCTTCTCGGTGAGGGGTGCGAGCAACCGCTGCATCGACGCGACGTTGGCCTCGACCCATCCGACGCGGTCGAGGACCTGGCCGCGTGCCGGGCTCGGCGGGCGCAGCCCGGTGAACTCGGTGACGAGCGCCTCGGCCTCGACTGTGACCGCCACGAAGTCACGACGCAGGGAGTCGGCGAGGTACGACGCCGCGAGGGGTTCGCGGCCCGCGACCCGGCGAGCGACACGAACGGCGAGGTCCCAGTCGACGGGATCCGGCGCGCTCGTTCCCCGGCCATTCTCGACACCCTCCACGGGGAAGTCGACGACCGGTGCGGGCGCCATCGCCTTACCGGCCCCGCTTCACTTTGACGACCCGCTGGTAGTAGCCGAGGGCCAAGAGGCCGAGCACGCCGATGAAGCTCAGCAGGAACACGGGTGCGAGCCAGTAGAACCACAGCTCGGCCACGGGTGCAGGAAGCGTCTCGAACACGAGCATCATGGTAGATGCGGGCGGCCGGGCCAGGGGAACCGGCTGGCTTCAGGCCGGCGGTGGATCGATCCCGAGCGCCTCGGCGATCCTGCGCTTCAGCTCCGGCGGGACCCGGTCGCGGCACTTGGTGGCGATCGCCTGACGGAGCTCGATCTCGAAGGTGAAGCCCTGGGCACACGGAGGACAGTCGTCGAGGTGACGGCTGATGGCGGTGCGCTTCCAGACGGTGAGCTCGCCGTCGAGGTACTCGTAGATCTCGATGATCGCCTGTTCGCAGTCGACGTGCTCGGCGCGGTCGGTGGGCTCCGGCGGTTCGCTCATGCCGGTTCGCTCATGCCAGTTCGATCATGTCGGTTGTCCATCATGTGAACCATGTGATCGCTATCCCCCCGCAGCCGTGGGCGCGGCCCCCTCGACGAGTCCTCGGTCGACAGCCAGATCCCACAACCGCCTCTGTAGCTGCTTTCTTCCGCGATGGAGCCGACTCATCACCGTTCCGATCGGAACGTCGGTGATCTCGGCGATCTCCTTGTACGAGAAACCCTCCACGTCGGCGAGGAGGACCGCCATCCGGAACTGCTCGGGAAGGGCCTCGAGGGCGTCCTTGACCACCGCTTCCGGCATCTGGTCGAGCACCTCGGTCTCGGGCGTCCGCTGCGATTCGACCGCCTCGAGCCCCCCCAACTTCCGGTACAGGTAGAAGTCCTCGGTGTCGTCGAGGTCGACCTGCTCGGGTCGGCGCTTCTTGGCCCGGTAGATGTTGATGAAGGTGTTCGTCAGGATCTTGTAGAGCCAGGCCTTGAGGTTGGTGCCCTCCTGGAACCCGGGAAACCCCCGGTAGGCCCGGAGGTACGTCTCCTGCACCAGGTCCTCGGCATCCGACGGGTTGCGGGTCATCCGGAGCGCGG
>JBBQMI010000035.1:0-9383 GCA_038328825.1 Acidimicrobiia bacterium
GAAGGTGCCGTAGGCGGCCACGAGACCGAGTGAGTTCGCCGACGCGAGCTGCTCGTCGGGAACGAGGTTGGGGAGCGACGCGTCCTTGGCCGGTCCCCAGAGCAGGGTGAGCAGCTCGAGCGCGAACGACACGAGCACCAGGCCGAAGAGGCCGTCGACGAAGGGCAGGGCCACGAGCAGCCCCGCTCGACCCACGTCGCAGACGACCATCACCTTGCGGCGGTCGAAGCGGTCGACGATCACCCCACCGACCGTGGCCAGGAAGAAGCCCGGCACCATCCGCACGCCGACCACGAGGCTCACCGCGGCGGCCGAACCCCCCGAGATCCGCGTGGCGATGGCGAGGATCGCGAAGAAGCCGACCCAGTCGCCGAGACTGGAGAGGCACTGCGCGACCCACAGACGGAAGAACGCGCGCGTCCCGAAGACCCGCCACGGCGAAGCCGGCAGCGGGGGCGCCCCGGGCGAAGGGGGAATGAACGGCGCCTGGTCGCGGGTCACCGCGGTTCAGCCTATTGGCCGGACCCGCGCCCGACCGACCCTGCCGTGTCTCCGCGCGTCAGGATGCGTCGTCGTCGTCGAGCGCCGGTGCGTCGTCGACCGTGGAGGGGGCCGCGGCCCGGGGGGTCGCCCGCTTCGCCGCCTTCTTCGCAGCCGACTTCTTCACGACCCGCTTGGTCGTCTGCTTCACGGCCGTCTTCTTGCCCGTCGTTCTCTTGCCCGTCGTCTTCTTGGCGGTCTTCTTGCCCGCCTTCTTCGCCCGCTTCGCGGTCTTCTTCGCCGGGCCGCGTGCCGCACGCTCGCGGAGCAGCTCCACGCCGTCTTCGAGCGTGAGGGCGGTCGGGTCCATCCCCCTGCGGACGGTGGCGTTGGTGGTGCCGTCGGTGACGTACGGGCCGAAGCGGCCGTCGAGCACGCGCACCGGCGCGCCGGAATCCGGGTGCTCGCCGAGCTCGGCCAGGGGCGCCTTGGCTTGCTGCCCGCGCCGGGTCTTGGGCTGGGCGAAGATCGCCTCCGCCGCTTCGAGCGTGATCGTGAACAGCTGGTCCTCGGCCTCGAGGCTCCGGCTGTCGGTTCCCTTCTTGAGGTACGGCCCGTAGCGCCCGTTCTGGGCCGTGATCTCTGCCCCCTCCGCGTCGGCACCTACGACACGCGGCAACGCGAGCAACTGGAGCGCCTCCTCGAGTGTGACCGTGTCGGGGTCCATCGTCTTGAACAGCGACGCACGCGGCGGCTTCTTCTTCGAACCCTCGGCGATCTCACCGAGCTGCACGAACGGACCGAATCGGCCGTTGAGCGCGAGCACCTTCTCGCCCGTCTCGGGATCTACCCCGAGCTCGCGCGGTCCGGCCGCGCCCTTGGCGAGGAGCTCCTCGGCGCGCTCGACCGTGAGCTCGTCGGGCTCCATGTCGACCGGGAGCGGCGCCTTCTCCTCGAGCCGGTGCAGGGTCTCGCCGTTGTTCCAGACCCGCACGATGATCTCGTTGCCCGCGGCGTCGGCACCGATGCGGACCGCGTTCACCTCGCTCTTGTCGATCTTCGCGAGGCGATCGTCGGAGACGAGCTCCTTCAACCCCTCGTGACCGTTGCCGAAGTAGAACGCGTGCAGCCACTTCTCGGCTTCCGCCCGCCCGGCCGCGACCTCGTCGAGCGCCTCTTCCATCGTCGCGGTGAAGCCGTAGTCGACGAGGTGACCGAAGTAGCGCTCCATCAATTGGATCTTGGCGAACGCGGTCCACGACGGGACGAGCGCGCTCCCCTTCTTCCACACGTAGCCGCGCTCGTTCGTGATCTTGTCGATGATCGACGCGTACGTCGATGGTCGACCGATGGCGCGCCGCTCCAACTCCGCGACAAGGCTGGCCTCGGTGTACCGGGCCGGCGGTTGGGTCGTGTGACCCGACGGCTCGATGCCCGTACACGCGACCGCGTCACCTTCGGTCACGCCCGGCAGGTTCGCCTCGGCGTCGTC
This sequence comes from Acidimicrobiia bacterium, assembly GCA_038328825.1. Taxonomy (GTDB): domain Bacteria; phylum Actinomycetota; class Acidimicrobiia; order IMCC26256; family JANYLB01; genus JANYLB01. The sequence goes on from JBBQMI010000035.1 coordinate 1,973, forward strand.
GGACGCGGGCGTCTCGCTCACGTCGACGTAGGCCTTGCGGAACCCGAGGAACTCGTACGTGCGACCGGAGGTCCGGAAGATCGCCTGCTCGTTCGCCGAAGAGGTCGCACCGACCCGAAGCGTGAGCGTGCGGCCGCGGGCATCGGTCATCTGGCTCGCGACGGTGCGCATCCAGATCATCTCGTAGAGCGCCCGCTCGTCGCGGTTCATGTCGCCCGCCACCGAGTCGGGCGTGCGGAACTCCGCGCCCGCCGGCCGGATCGCCTCGTGGGCCTCCTGTGCGTTCTTCACCTTGTTGGCGTAGGTGCGGACCTGCGGCGGGAGGTAGTCGGCTCCGAAACGTTCGACGATCTGCGAACGGGCCGCGTCGACGGCCTGCTGCGACAGCTGCACGGAGTCGGTCCGCATGTAGGTGATGTGGCCCCGCTCGTACAGGCCCTGCGCGATCGACATCGTCCGCGCCGCGCTGAACCGGAGCTTGTTGCCGGCCTCCTGCTGCAACGTGGTCGTCTTGAACGGTGCCTTCGGGCGTTCGGTGAACGGCTTCGACTCGGCCGACGCGACTCGGAACGACGCCTCGACGAGCCGTGACGCCAACCCGACGGCGTCGGCTTCGGCGAGGTGACGGGCGTCGGAGCCCTCGGTGAGCGCGCCGGTCGCGGCGTCGAAGTCGCGACCCGTGGCGATCCGCCGGCCGTCGAGCTCGGCGAGCCGAGCCCCGAACGGGATGCCGAGCGCACCGAAGCTCCCGTCGAGATCCCAGTATCCGGCCGCGTTGAACGCCATGCGTTCGCGTTCACGTTCGACCACGAGGCGCGTCGCGACGCTCTGCACCCGGCCGGCTGATCGCGCGCCGCCGACGCGGCGCCACAGCACCGGCGAGACCTCGTACCCGACGAGCCGGTCGAGAACCCGACGACCCTCCTGCGACTCGACGAGCTTCATGTCGAGGTCACGCGGGTGCTCGATCGCCTCCTGGATCGCCTCGCGGGTGATCTCGTGGAACACCATCCGCTTCACCGGCACGGTCGGCTTGAGCACCTCCCGAACGTGCCAGGCGATCGCCTCGCCCTCACGATCCTCGTCGCTCGCGAGGATGAGCTCGTCGGCACCCTTCAACGCGGCCTTCAACTTCGTGACCGTCGCCTTGTTCTGCGGCGGCACCACGTAGTCGACGCGGAAGTGGTCGTCGACGTCGACGCTGAGGCCCCTCGGCTCGAGATCACGGACGTGGCCGTAGCTCGCCTGCACGTCGTAGTCGTCGCCGAGGTACTCCTTGATGTTCTTGATCTTTCCCGGCGACTCGACGATCACCAATGACTTGGGCACGGCACTCTCTCTCGGCTCGGGTCGGGGGTCACCGTAGCGGTGCTTCCCTTTTTCCGTAGTGCCAGACCCGACGGACCCGTGTCAAACCGGTGCCGGAGGCCGATATTCAGGGGACGGCGTCTACGATGCTCCGATGGTGCTCGGCGGAATCACGGACTCGATCGACCCCCAGAAGCTCCTCGAGACGTTCGGGATGCTCGGGCTCTTCGGGATCATCTTCGCCGAATCGGGCCTGCTCGTCGGGTTCTTCCTCCCCGGCGACTCCCTGCTCTTCACCGCCGGGCTGTTCGCCTCGCAGGGCAAGTTCGGCCTCAACCTCCCAGTGGTCCTGGCCGGCGTCTTCCTCGCCGCGGTGATCGGCGACCAGGTCGGATACCTCTTCGGCAAGAAGGTCGGGCCGTCGATCTTCCGTCGTCCCGACTCCCGGCTGTTCAGGCAGGAGTACGTGGTCAAGGCCGACGCCTTCTTCGAGAAGCACGGACCGAAGACGATCGTCATGGCGCGCTTCGTGCCGGTCGTCCGCACGTTCGTGCCGGTGCTCGCGGGTGTGGGCAAGATGCACTACCGCACCTTCCTCACCTACAACGTGCTCGGAGGCTTCCTGTGGGCCGTCGGCATCACCGGACTCGGCGCCGTCCTCGGCAACCAGATCGGCGCCGACAACATCGACAAGTACCTGCTCCCGCTCGTCGGCGTGATCATCCTGCTCTCGATCACGCCCGCGGTGATCGAGGTGGTGCGCCACCGGCGTGCTGCGAACCGCGTGTCGGAGGCCGAAGCCGAGGCGATGGCCGCCCATCTGCACGACGAGATCGAGGGCTGACGCAACCTGCCTCAGTTCGTGGTGCAGCCCGGGTCGTAGATGTCGGTGGGGATGTTGCCGGCGGGCACGCAGTACCGAGCCCGGTCCACGACCGTCCAGCCACCGCCGGCGGCCCTCAGCATCCGAAGTCGGTGATCGACGATCCGCTCGGAACGGCCGCGAGGATCGCCGCGCTCGTACACGGCGGACTGGTCGCGGGCGGCGGAGTCGGCGGCGACCTCGGGTTGTGGCTTGAGCACGCGGCACCGAGCAGCGGCGAGGGATGCGACGATGCGTGTCACGCGGCTGAGGTGCACGGCCGGGCACGGTAGCCGCAGGTGTCGGGGAGGACACGGATGCCGGACATGCTGCAGGCCGCAGTTCGGAACAACGTCGCGTGGTGCGACGCCGTCTGTCGGACGCACGGCATCGTCGGCCGGCTCCACGCCGACCGATGGACCGCCGCGCAACGTACTCCCGCGCGCTACCCCGACGCGATCACCCTCACGCCGACTGCCGCGCCGGATGCGCTCCTGCGCGAGATCGATGTGGCATCACCCGGCTGCTCGGTGAAGGACAGCTACGCGATGCTCGACCTGACGCCCTCCGGCTTCCGGGTGCTGTTCGACGCGACATGGATCCGACACGCGCCACCCGATCCGAGCCCAGACGCCCCCGAGACGACCCTCACCGTGATCGACACGCCCGAAGGCCTGGCGGCGTGGGAACAGGCGTGGAACACGGGTGACACGGGAGTCCCGACGTTCCGCCCGGCCCTGCTCGAGCACGCTTCGATCGTCGTGCTCGGGCTGATCGAGCACCGCCGCATCACGGCCGGTGTGATCGCGAACCTGAGCCACGGGTGTGTCGGGATCTCGAACGTCTTCGCCCTCGGAACCAGCGACGACATGTGGCGCGCGACCCTCGCGGCCGTCGCGCGCGCGTTCCCCGGCCGACCGATCGTCGGATACGAATCGGGCACCGCCCTCGAAGCCGCGCGCCGTCACGGCTTCGTCACGCTCGGCGAGTTGCGCGTCTGGCTCGCTCCGTAGCGCGCGTCACGACGTCGGCGGTGCGAAGCGGTACCCCATCCCGGGTTCGGTGATGAAGTACTGAGGGCGCGACGGTTCGGGTTCGAGCTTGCGCCGCAACTGGGCCATGAAGTCGCGGAGGTAGTTGCTCTCCTCCCCGCACTCTGGCCCCCAGACCTCCTGCAGCAGCTGGCGTTGCGAGACCGAGACGCTCAGCTCTGCCTCGTCGTCGCCCTGCTCATCACTTCCAAACTCATCGACTGGCGGAACCGCTGGAGCACCGAACCGCGCCATATCCCCTAGGTCCCTCAGCGCGCGGGTCCGGGCTCCTGATGCTCCGGCGACGCCTGCTCCATCGGAGCGGGATCAGCGGCGGGCGCGAGGGCGGCCCCGAGCTGGTCCGAGAGCGCCACCGCCACGACGCGCCGCTCGAGCGAGACGCCGACGTCGGGCCTGGGCGTCAACACGAGCCGCCCGAGCTGGCGTCCCCCTCCGACCACCGGGATCTCCACGCCTTCGGCCGGCAGCGCGAACTCACCATCGACGAGATGGCGCACCGACGACGCCACCGCACCGTTGCGTTCGAGGCGCGCGAGCGGCGAGCCGAACGGGGCGACTTCATAGGTGCAGCCCTCGAGCTCGAGCAGCGCTTCGAGCTCGCCTTCGACTGCGACGATGAGGTCGTCGGCGCGTGCGCCGCTCGCGGCGAGCTCGGCGACCCGGTGCAGGCGCGCGATGCCCTCCTGCGCCTGGCCGGCGGCCTGGCGGTTGCGCCGGCCGATCACGACCAACTCGCCGACGACGAGTCCGATCACCAACAGGAGGACCGTGGTGACGAGGTCCTCACCGTCGGAGATCCGCAGCGACAGGTACGGCTGCGTGAAGAAGAACGCGTACGACAACGCGGCCATCACCGCGGCCAACGCTCCAGCCGAGCGGCCACCGGAGACGGCCGCGAGCACGACCACGACGACGAGAACGAGCGCGACGTTGACGTTGACCAGCTCGCCGCGGACGCTCACCAGCGCGGCGGCCACCACGATCGGGCCGAGACCCGCGATCGCCATCGAGACGGCGCTCATGGGTTCGCGGCTCGAGCGGCGCGAGATCATGGGTTCGCTCACGCGCTGATCGTACCCACGGCCCCGGCCCGGGGGCCCGGGCCGGGCGTCAGGATCTCGCTAGTACGCAGTACCCGTGGCTCCGGTCTCGGCCTCCGCGGCGACGAACTGGTCCGACTCCTCACCGAACCCCCCGCCCTTGCGCTTCGAGAAGAGCACGGCACCGATCAGCACGATGAGCGACACGCCGGCGATGAGGAACCGGACGTCGTTGTCGCGGAGGCTGATCACCGCAGGCAGGATCAGGAGCGAGATCAGGTTCATGACCTTGATCAGCGGGTTGAGCGCGGGGCCCGCGGTGTCCTTGAACGGGTCGCCGACCGTGTCGCCGATGACCGCGGCTTTGTGGGCCTCGGAGCCCTTGCCGCCCTCGTGGCCGTCTTCGATGTACTTCTTCGCGTTGTCCCACGCACCACCGGAGTTGCTCAGGAAGTTGGCCATGAGCTGACCCGTGAGGATGACGCCGGCGAGGAACGCGCCGAGCGCGAGGTAGCTGATGCCGAAGCCGACGATCACAGGCGTGAGCACCGCGAGCAGTGCCGGGGTGGTCAGCTCCCGCAACGAGGCCTTCGTGCAGATGTCGATGACCGGCCCGTAGTCGGGCTCCTTGGTACCTGCCATGATCCCGCCGTCGCGGAACTGGCTGCGTACCTCTTGCACCACGACACCGGCGGTGCGGCCCACGGCTCGGATCGCCAGCGCAGAGAACATGAACGCGATCGACCCACCGAGCAGCAAACCGATGAACACCTTCGGGTTCGCCACGTTGATCTGCGACGCCGCCGCCCGGAAGAGCGCGGAGCCGATGAGCGGGCGGCCGTCGGGTCCGGTGAGACCGAGCTCTCCGCCGATGGTCTCCACGAACGATGCGAACAGGGCGACCGATGCGATCACGGCCGAGCCGATCGCGAAGCCCTTGGTGACGGCCTTGGTGGTGTTGCCCACCGCGTCGAGGCTCACCATGATGCGCTCGGGCTCGCCGCTGAACTCGCCCGACATCTCGGCGATCCCCGCGGCGTTGTCGGACACGGGCCCGAACGTGTCTTCCGACACGACCACGCCGGTGGTCGCCAGCATGCCCATGCCGGTGAGGGCCACCAGGTAGAAGGTGAACTGGATGTTGCCGTCGCCCATCCAGATCGCAACGCCCAGCGCGGCCGCGATCGCGATGATGGCGTACACGCTCGACTCGAGCCCGGAGCTGACTCCGGCGAGCACGACCGTGGCCGGGCCGGTGCGGGTCGCTTCCGCGATCTCCTGCACCGGGGCGGTCTCGGTGGACGTGAAGTACTCCGTCAAGCGGCTGAGTCCCTGCGCGAGCACGAGACCCGCGACGACCGCACCGAAGCACTTCCATCCCGCGTTTGCCTGGTCGTTGCCGACGTAGGTGAACGCGACGATCGCGGTACCGATCACGGTCAGGACGCTCGCGACGAGGAAGCCGCGGTTGATCGGAGCCATCGCCGACTTGTCCTTGTCGGTCGCGCGCACGGCGAACACGCCGAGGATCGACGCGAGCACACCGATCGCTCGGGCGGCGAGCGGGAAGATCACGCCGAGCGCCGGATTCATGCCGATCGAACGGAACGCAGCGACGCCGAGGATGATCGACGCGACGAGCGTGACCTCGTAGCTCTCGAACAGGTCGGCCGCCATGCCGGCGCAGTCGCCCACGTTGTCGCCCACGTTGTCGGCGATGGTCGCCGGGTTGCGGGGGTCGTCTTCGGGGATCCCGGCTTCGACCTTGCCCACGAGGTCGGCACCGACGTCGGCCGCCTTGGTGAAGATGCCGCCACCGACGCGCAGGAACAGCGCGATCAGCGAGCCACCGAAGCCGAAGCCGAGCAGGATCGCCGAGGCGGTGTTCTGGAACACCATGATGATGATCGTGGCGCCGAGCAGGCCGAGGCCGACGGTGAACATGCCGGCCACACCACCGGTGCGGAAGGCGACCTTCAGGGCTGCGGGGAGGGAGCCCGACTTCGCCGCGGCCGCGGTGCGGACGTTGCCGCGCACCGCGAGGCTCATGCCGATGAAGCCGGTCAGGCCGGAGAGGAAGCAGCCGGCGATGAAGGCGAGGGTCCGGAAGATCCCGGAGGCGACGAAGCTGAGGCCGATCTCGGTGCCCGGCTTGTAGACCTCGGTGGCGGTGGCGAACACGATGACCGCGAGCGGGATCAGGATCACCGCGATGGTCTTGAACTGGCGTTTGAGGTACGCCATCGCGCCCTCTTGGATCGCCAGCGCGATCTCGATCATCTTCGGCGTGCCCTGATCGGCCGCGAGCACGCCGCGCATCAGGTAGAAGCCGACCAGGAGCGCGAGCAGCGCCGTCGCGACGGAGAAGTAGAGCCAGAACCACTCGGCTGCACCGAGATGGAAGACCTGGTAGCCGCCTTCGGCCGCGAGGGTGCTCATGTCGCTGTCTGGCTCCTGTGTGCTCGAACTCGGACAGTGGCGCGCCGGGCGCGGCAAAACCGCCGCCCCCGGTGCCGGAACGGGCAGACGCTAGGAGTCCGGCGGCGGTGGCGTCAATCTGTGCGGAGGAATCCGTCCCGACCGGTCCCGGATGGTCGCCTCAATCGAGGTGATACGGCACCGAGGTGACCACGGTGCCCCGCCGGAAGAGCAACCGGCCCTTCAGGATCAGGGCGCTCTGGTTGTGGAGCAGGTGCTCCCACCAGTGGTGGACAACGAACTCGGGGATGACGACGGTGACGAAGTCGTTGTCGAACCGGGCGTCGAGCTCGTCGACGTAGCGCATCACCGGCTTGGTGAGCTCCCGGTAGGGCGAGTAGAGGATCTCGAGCGGGACGTCGATGTGATGGTCTTCCCACTGCTCTTCGATCCGTCGATGATCTTCCTCGTCGGTCGCGACGCTGACCGCGTACAGCCGGTTGGGGTGGAGGGAACGGGCGTAGTCGATCGCCGGGAGCACCCCCCGGTGGATCGAGCCGACGAGGACGATCACGGTGTGGTTCATGCGGAGCGGCTTGTAGTCGGCCGGGATCTGCAACGCCTTCGCGACGCCGGTGTAGTGCCGGTGGATGCCCTTGAAGAGCAGCAAGATCAGCGGGATCACCACCAGAGGGACCCATGCGCCACTCGTGAACTTCGTGACCGCCACG
>JBBQMI010000036.1:0-9373 GCA_038328825.1 Acidimicrobiia bacterium
GAGTCGGCGGCCGCGGCCGTGAAAGCGGCCGCGTCGATCGGGTACCCCGTAGTGATGAAGATCTCGTCGCCCGATCTCACCCACAAGAGCGAGCTCGGGTTGGTGAAGGTGGGCGTCGGATCCGCGAAGGACGCGCGCGCGGCCTTCGACGACCTCATGAAGCGAGGGAAGCGGGCCGGCGGGAAGAACGCCACTGCTGGTCGCAAAGCCCCGCGCATCGAGGGCGTGTTGGTGTGCGAGCTGATCGGTGGAGGCGTCGAAGTCGTCGTGGGCGTCTCGCACGACGAGCTGTTCGGCCCGGTCGTGATGGCCGGTCTCGGCGGAGTATTCGTCGAGGTGCTGCAGGACGTCACCTTCCGGGTGCCGCCGTTCGATCGCGCCGAAGCCGAGCGCATGCTGCGCGAGCTCAAGGGGTTCCCGATGCTCGAAGGTGTGCGCGGCGCGGCGCCGGCCGACCTCGAGGCCCTGCTCGACGTGATCCTCAAGGTGCAGCGCCTCGCGCTCGACCTCAGCGGCGAGATCGCCGAGCTCGACATCAACCCGATCGTCGTGAAGCCTCGCGGCGCCGTAGCCCTCGACGCATTGGTGGTGCGCGCATGAGCGCCGACAGCTCGCCCGACTTCGACCAGCTCGCCGACGAAGAGCTCGTCGCCGAGCAGACCGACGGCGTGCTGCGCCTCACGATCAACCGGGCCGAGAAGGGCAACGCGATCCCCTGGTACGTGCGGGAGCGGTTGATCCAGCACTTCCTCGACGCGCACGTCGACCTCGCGGTGCGGTGCGTGGTGCTCACGGCGGCCGGAGATCGCCACTTCTGCACCGGCGCAGACCTGAGCGTGCCCAACCCGATGGTGGCGAAGCCGGAGGGCGCCCCCGACCGGCCCGTCGGCGTGGCCACGAACATGATGCGGCGCGGCTTCGAGCGGCTGATGGAGTCGATCCTCGACTGCCAGAAGCCGGTGATCGTCGCGCTGAACGGCACCGCCGCCGGTGGCGGGTCGATGCTCACGCTCGCCGCCGACCTCGTGATCGCGGCCGATACCGCCCGCATCATCCAGGTGTTCGTCCGACGCGGGCTCGTCCCCGACGGCGGCGTCGCGTACCTGCTCCCCCGCCTCGTCGGCATGCACAAGGCGAAGGAGCTCGTGTTCTTCGGCGACGACCTCTCCGCGGTCGACGCGGAACGCCTCGGCATCGTGAACAAGGTCGTCCCCGCAGGCGAGCTCACCGCCGCGACCGACGAGTGGGCGACGCGCCTCGCGTCGGGCCCCACGAAGGCGATCGGCTGGTCGAAGCACCTCCTCAACCTCGCGTTCGAGGTTCCGCGCTCCCAGCACCTCGAGACCGAGGCGTCGCTCGTCGAGACGAACACCCACACCGAGGACTCGAAGGAGGGCGTCTCCTCATTCATGGAGCGGCGCCAGCCCAACTGGCAGGGCTGGTAGCCCGTGGCGAGTCCCCTTGCAGGCCGCACCGCGGTCGTCGGCATCGGGCAGACCGCGTTCGGCAAGGGCCTCCCCGACACCGAGCTCTCGCTCGCGTGCCAGGCCGTGTCGCTCGCGCTCGACGACGCCGGCATCGCTCCGGCCGAGGTCGACGGCCTCGCGTCGTTCACCCTGGAACACGACCGTGAGGTCGACGTCGCCCGCAACGTCGGCCTCGGCGACATCACCTGGTTCTCGCAGGTGGGCTACGGCGGTGGTGCCGCGTGCGGGGTGGTCGGCCAGGCCGCGATGGCGGTCGCCACCGGCCAGGCGGAGGTCGTCGTTGCGTGGCGGGCCCGCAAGCGCGCCGACGCCGCGAGCCGGCCCTGGGCCCAGGTGAGCGGACGCCTCGCCGGCAACCACCAGTGGACGCGGCCGTTCGGGTTGCTCCGACCGGTCGACGAGATCGCGATGCTCACCCGCCGCTACATGCACGAGTTCGGCGCGACGCGCGAGCACCTCGCCAACGTCGCGCTCGCATTCCGGTCGCACGCGAACCGCAATCCGGTCGCAACCATGTACGAGAAGCCACTCACACGCGAGCAGTACCTCGACGCGCGGTGGATCTCCGAGCCGCTGTGCCTCTTCGACAACTGCCTCGAGACCGACGGCGCGCTCGCGGTCGTGATCACTTCGGCCGAGCGGGCGCGCGACCTCACGTCGACCCCTGCCTACGTCCACGCGTTCGCGCAGGGCATCCCGCCCCAGCACCAGACGATGACGAACTTCTTCACCGACGATCCCTTGCGCGGACCGGCCTGGGCGTGCGCGTCGCGACTTTGGGCCAACGCCGACGTCGGGCCGTCCGACGTGAAGGTCGCCCAGCTCTACGACGCGTTCAGCCCGTTGATCCCCCTCTCGCTCGAGGGCTACGGATTCTGCGCGCGCGGTGAAGGCGGACCGTTCACCGACGACGGCGCGCTCGAGTGGCCGAACGGTCGCCTCCCCACCAACACCGCGGGTGGCGGTATGAGCGAGGCGTACGTGCACGGCTTCAACCTCGTGCTCGAAGGTGTGCGCCAGATCCGCGGCGCGTCGACGAGTCAGGTCGAAGACGCGGACGTCTCGCTCGTCACGAGCGGCGAGGGCGTGCCGACGAGCGCACTGCTCCTCACGAGGGACGTCTGATGGGCGTGAACGCAGGCGCAGGTCCGGACGCGCACAACGGGGCGAGCACGGGTGGGCGGTCGAGGACCGGAGCCGAAGCGAACCGACAGGATACATCAGGGCTGCTGCTGCCCGATCTCGACGACCCGACGTCGGCGCCCTTCTGGGCGGGCACCGCGCGCGGTGAGCTGCTCGTGCAGGCGTGCGGCGGCTGCGGGCGATGGCGCATGCCGCCGCGCCCGATGTGCCCGTACTGCCGATCGCTCGACGTCACGTGGGTCCCGACCTCGGGCCGCGCCACCGTCTGGTCGTACGTCGTCGCCCATCCCCCGCTCCTCGAGGCGTACGCGGAGTTCGCTCCCTACAACGTGATCACCGTCGCGCTCCAGGAGGATCCGCTGATCCGTTTCGTGGGCAACCTCGTCGCGACCCCCGACGGCTCCATCGGCGAGATCGACCCCACCACCATCACGATCGGCGAACCCGTCGAAGTCGTCTTCTCCCAGGTCGACGACGTCACCCTCCCGAGATGGAGACGCCGCACCTGATCATCCTCCGCTGCCGTGCTCGCTCCACTTCGATCGTTCGAGCCGATGCACGAGACAGCGGTCGTTGCCGAACAGCTGTTCTCCGAGGGGCACGAAGCCGAGCCTCCGATAGAACCGGTGAGCCTCGGTGTTCGAGACGAGCGGGTCGATCAGCACCGCGCTGACCTCGGGTGCATCGAAGCAACGTCGCAGCGCGAGCTTCATCATCTGGGTGCCGTAGCCCTGAGCGAGGTCGTCGGCTTCGCCGATCCAGATGTCGAGGGCGCGGAGACCGTGGTCGACGTCTCCCCAGTAGTGGGTCGCTTCGAGCGCAGGATCGATGATCTGTACGACGCCGATGGCGCGGCCGTCGAGCTCGGCGATCAGCGTCTCCTCCGGGGGCTCGGCGATGGCCAGCGCTGACCGCCAGTCGATGAGATCGTCTTCGCCGGTCGCCGCGATGACGTGCGGCTGGCGGTCCCAGTGTTCGAGCACCTCGACATCGGCCACGACGGCGCCGCGCAGCACCACGCGGGTCCGCACACGATCGTCGTGAGTCATGGCGGGCTTCCCCTCATCGAGTGGAGCCTCGCAGGCGCGAAGCGGCGCCGGCCTCACCGGAGGGGGGATTCCGGGAGATCGGCGCCGACTTCGTGACTTGCAGGGGGATCTGGGGTCAGGCGGCCTTGCGCTCGATGTCGGGCTGCACCGTGTCGTCGCCCCGGAGGGCGTCGAGGGTGCGCTCCCAGCGCAGCTGGCGGGCGATCCAACGGACTGCCTCGCGGTCGCTCACCTGGTGCTGAGCCTGCATTGCTGCGTTCATCGTCACCTCCCTGACTTCTCGGACTGACTGATCTGCGGACCCCTATACTGGGTGCCGCAACACTGAGAGTAAACACTCTCAGCGTATCCACTGTCAAGTCATGTGACGACAGTCACAAGCTCCGAACCCGGGGGCGCGCGACAGCCACGCACGACGGGGGGGAAGCCCGGTGCCCGACGAACCGGCCAAAGCACTGCATGGTGGCGATCTCCGCATCGACGACCTCGCCCGCGACAGCGGCCTGACCGTCGACACCATCCGCTTCTACCAGCGCGAGGGTCTCCTCCCCGCGGCGGAGCGCGTCGGTCGGACCAAGGTCTACGGCGCGGTCCACCGGGAGCGGCTCGAACAGATCCGCGACCTGCAGCAGCGGAGGTTCTCGCTCGCCGCGATCAAGGCACTGCTCGACGCCGAGCGTCCGGGGATCGTCGAGGGGATCTTCGCCGGCAGCGAGACGCACTACTCGTTCGGGGATCTCGTCACCCGCTCCGAGGTCGACCCCGCGCTCGCCGACCGTCTCCGGGAGTCCGGCCTCTTGCGCGACCCCGCCGAGTTCGGCCGCGACGCGTACGACTCCGCCGACCTCGAACTCCTCCGCGCCGTCGCGAACATGGCCCGCCTCGGTCTGCCGGGCGACGTGATCGTCGAGCTCGCGAGCATCTACACCGGCGGCGTCGAACGGATGCAGTCGCAGGTCCTCGAATTGTTCACCGGACGACGCGGTCCGGGCTGGAAGGACGCCGACGAGCTGCGCGCGTTCCAATCCCACGCGGCGGAGACGGCGGGCGAGCTGCTCCCGACCGTGACCCGCATGGTCGAGTACGTGCACCAGCGCACGTTGCAGCGCCTCACCCTCGGAGCGATCGAGGCCGGTTCCATCCCGCGGGGCGCTGACGACTGACGCGATCGGACTCGTTCAGTCGTCGAGCGACCAGATGCGACGAGCGTTGCCGCCGGTGATCTTGACCCGGTCGTCCTCGGGCAGGTGGCGCATCGTGTCTTCGATCGTCTTGCGCGAGTACGGCCAGTCGTTGCCGTGGTGCGGGTAGTCACTCGACCACATCATGTTGTCGACACCGATCTCCTGACGGAGCGCGATGCCGGCCCGGTCGGTGATGAACGTCGCGGCGTTGTTGCGGTACCAGTAGGTCGACGGCGGCTCGCTGATCGGGAGCTGGCCCCATGAGCGGTTGCGCCAGTAGCGGTCGTCGAGCGCCTCGAGCAGGTGCGGGAGCCAACCGACGCCCGTCTCGATCCAACAGATCTGCAGCTGTGGGAACCGCTCGTACACGCCCTGGAACAGCATCGCGGTGATGTTGCCGGCGGCCATCGAGAAGACGTGGCTCATCCCGCCGATCGCCTTGGCCCGGGCCGCTTCGGAGTCCATCTGGTACAGCTGGTTCCCCGACTTCGCCGCGGCCTTGCGCCCAGCGGCGCGCTGGGCCCGGCTGATGATGTTGATGTGCACCGACACGGGCATGCCTTCATCGCAAGCCGCGGCCCAGAACGGATCGTCTTCGGGTGAGAGGCTCGCTGTGCCCGACGGCCAGTTCGAGATCACCACGCCCTTCGCGCCGCGCGCCTTCGCCTTGCGGAGCGCGTCGATCGACGTGTCGATCCCGAGCGAGGGGATCTGCGGCAGACCGATGAGCCGCGTCGCGTCGGGCGCGCAGAACTCCTCGAGCAGGAAGTTGTTGTAGGCCTCGACGCCCGCGAGCACGAAGTCGTCGTCCTCGTCACCGAGGAAGTGGCTCATGGTGCGTTGCGGCGCGAAGAGCACCTCGGCCCACACGCCGTCGATGTCCATGTCCTTCAAGCGCTCGGCCCCGTTGTAGCAACCGGCGCGGGCCTCCTCGTAGGTGACGCCGAACCACCGGAAGTTGTCCCACGCCATTCCCGGCGTCGCGACGAGCCCGATCGGGTCGGGGTCGCCGCCGACCGCGGTCTGCCACGCGTCGCCGCCCTCGTGGTCCTTCACCAGCTTCGGCGCCTTGTCCCGGAACTTCTCGGGCAGCCAGTTGGCCCAGATGTCGGGCGGCTCGAGGATGTGACAGTCGGCATCGACGATGCGTTGGGTGACGGGGCGGTCGGGCACGGGTCGTCCTCCCAGAGTGCGGATCAGCGTCCAACAGTAGGCTGACACGGGCGTCAGTGAAAGCGCCGCCTGGCCCCCGGCGCCTCGTGAAGGGACGACATGGCGACTCCACTCCTGCAGGGTCTGCGCGTCGTCGATCTCGCCGGCGAACCGGCCGTGATGACCGGTCGCATCCTCGCCGATCTCGGGGCCGAGGTCGTGCGCCCCGAACTCCCGTCGGGCGATCCGGGTCGGGCCGACACCGCTCGCTTCGCGGCCTGGAACGCGGGGAAGCGGTCGGTGGTGGTGCTGGGTCCCGACGACCCCGACCTCCTCGCGCTCGTCGCCGCGGCCGACGTCGTGATCGACACTCCGGGCCACCCCGGTGTCCTCGAGGTCGATCCTGCGACCGCACCCGACGCGGTGTGGGTCCGGGTGACCCCCTTCGGCCTCGACGGTCCGCGCGCCGGATGGCGCGCGTCCGATCTCGGCGTGATGGCGGCCAGCGGCAACCTGTACTGCACCGGCGACCCCGACCGGCCGCCGGTGCGGTGCGCCGAGCCGGCGGGCTACGCGCACACCGGGCCCGAAGCCGCGTTCGCCGCGCTCACCGCGCTCGCATCCGGTCGGCCCGAGGTCGTCGACGTGTCGATGCAGGAAGTCGTGTTCGTCGCCAACATGGCCACGCCGGCACGCTTCCCGGAGACGGGGTTCCGCGGGGCGCGCCGCGGCGCGAACATCGGACGCACCCGAGAGATCTGGCCGACGCGCGACGGCTTCGTGAGCTTCGGTCTGCGCGGAGGCAAGGCACGCGTCGCCAGCCTCGAGATCCTCACCGGTCTCGTCGACACCCCGACGATGCGGGCGATGGACTGGACCACGTACTCCCCCAACACCGCCGACGACGAGACGCTCCGCGCCATCGAAGCCGACGTCGCCGAGTACTTCGCCCGCCACACGATGCAGGCGCTCTACGACATCGCGTGCGAGACGAACCTGATGCTCGCACCGACCAACTCGCCGCGCGAGATCCACGCGAGCGCGCAGCTCGAGGCGCGCGGGTTCTTCGGGCCGCTCGGCGACGACGCCCGCTTCCCGCGGTCGTTCGCAGTCGTCCGTTCCGCCGACGGCGAGGTCGCCCCCGCCCGCCCGTCGGCCCCTGCCCCCGACCTCGGTTCCACCACCGTCGCCGAAGCGTTGGTGCGTTTGTCCACCCCAGACGGGGCCCAATCGCACCAACACAACGGAACGGGGCCCGGGAGGCCCGCGTGGAACGGGCTCACGATCCTGGAGTTCGGGTCGGGCGCGGCGGGGCCGATCGCGACGCGCTACTTCGCCGAGCACGGCGCGACGGTGCTGCGCGTCGAGAGCACGAGCCGGCCCGACTTCCTGCGCGTGTACGCGCTCGGGCCGAAGAACCCGCACGGCCTCGAGGGGTCGCCGATGTACGACGGCCTCAATGTCGGGAAGCGCAACGTCACGTTCAACCTCAAGGACCCGAGGGCGGTCGAGCTCGTCCGCAGGCTCGCGGTCGAGTGGGCCGACGTCGTGGCCGAGAACTTCGCGCCGCGGGCGATGCGGGGCTTCGGCCTCGACTACGACTCCCTCGTCGCGCACCGCCCTGATCTCGTGATGGTGAGCGCGTGCCTCAACGGCCAGACCGGACCCCACAAGAACTACCCGGGGTTCGGCGGCCAGGGCTCGGCGCTCTCGGGCTACAACTGGCTGACCGGATGGCCCGACCGCGAACCCGTGGGTCCGCACGCCACGATCACCGACTCCCTCGCGCCGCGGTTCGTCGCCGCCGCACTCGCTGCCGGTCTGCTCTACCGCGAACGCACCGGCCACGGCGTGTACCTCGACGTGAGTCAGGTCGAAGCCGCGCTGTACACCCTTTCGCCCTGGCTGCTCGCGTACGCGCGCGACGGCGTGAGCGGCATCCGCATGGGCAACGACAACCCGCGGGCGCAGCTCCACGGCGTGTTCCCGTGCGCCGAAGAAGACGGAGTCGCCGACCGGTGGGTCGCGATCGCCGCCTGGACCGACGACGAGCTCGCGCGGGTGCACGCGATCACCGGCCCCGACGTCGCCGCGTGGACGTCCGGGCGCACGCGCATCGAGGTCGCCGAAGCGCTGCAGGGCGTGGGGATCGAAGCCGTGCCGGTCGAGGACTTCGGCGACGTGCACGCCGATCCGCAGGTCGCCCACCGCGGGCACTTCGTCGCGCTCACCCATCCCTTCCTCGGCGACGGGCTCTACGAACGCAACGGCTTCCGGCTCTCCGACGCGTCGAGCGGATACTCGCGCAGCGGTCCGACGCTCGGCCAGGACCAGGACTGGGTGCTCCACGACCTGCTCGGACTCTCCTCCGCCGAACGCGCCGCGCTCGCCGCCGCCGACGTGTTCCGATGAGCGGAGCAACGGGGCCCTCGATCTGACGGCCCGTCAGATCGCGGGACTATCCTGCCGACCCGATGGATCTCACGTTCTCGGCCGCCGACGAGGCCTTCCGCGCCGAGGCACGCGCCTGGCTCACCGAGCAGCTCACCGGTGAGTTTGCGATCGTGCGCGGACGCGGCGGCCCCGGCGACGAGCACGAGCTCTTCGAGGAACGCCACGCCTGGGAACGCGCGCTCGGCGTCGCCCGTTGGAACTGCCTCTCGTTCCCCGAGCAGTACGGCGGACGCGAGGCGACCCTGCTCCAGCAGGTGATCTTCTACGAGGAGTACGCCCGCGCGGGCGGACCGGGTCGGGTCGGGATCGTCGGCGAGGGTCTCATCGGACCGACGATCCTCCACTTCGGGACCGACGAGCAGCGCGCCCACTTCCTCCCGCGGATCGCGAGCGGCGAAGAGCTCTGGTGCCAGGGCTACTCGGAACCCAACGCCGGGTCCGATCTCGCCAACGTACAGACGCGCGCCGAGCTCGTCGCGGGCCCCGACGGCGACGAGTGGAGCATCACCGGGCAGAAGACGTGGACGTCGCTGGCGCAGTGGTCCGACTGGTGCTTCGTGCTCTGTCGCACCGATCGCGACGTGCCCCGCCACCGCGGGATCTCCTACCTCCTCGTACCGATGCGCCAGGACGGCGTCGAGATCCGCCCGATCATCCAGCTCACCGGCACGTCGGAGTTCAACGAGACGTTCTTCGACGGCGCCCGCACCGCGGTCGAGAACGTCGTCGGCGAGGTCAACGGGGGCTGGCGCGTCGCGATGGGCACGCTCGCGTTCGAGCGCGGCGCGTCGACGCTCGGTCAGCAGCTGACCTTCGAGCACGAGCTGCATGGGATCACCGAGGCCGCACAGAAGAACGGGGCGGCGGCCGATCCGGTCACCCGCCAGCGCATCGCCGATGCGTG
>JBBQMI010000037.1:0-9208 GCA_038328825.1 Acidimicrobiia bacterium
AAGGCCCTGACTACTGAGGGAGGTGACCCTAATCGCCGACCGGGGTCCCGGCCAGGGCATCCACCACGGAGCGCGGTCATGGGGCGGTCGGGACGGCGTCCAGGGGCGAAGGTCACGGGGCGTCGGGACCACGGGCCCGTCCCCGTGGGCTCGGCAGCGGCTACGAATTGCGGATGCGGAAGTGGCTGTTGGTGGGTGTCATCACGGCGCTCGGCGCGTTCCTGGTCGTGCAGCTCGTCCCGTACCGGGTCACGAACCCACCGGTGCGGCAGGAGCCGAACTGGGACAGTCCCCGGACGAGACAGCTGACCGTCGCTGCCTGCTACGACTGCCACAGCAACGAGACGCGCACGACGTGGTGGGAAGATGTGGCCCCACTGTCGTGGTGGATCACGAACCACGTCAAGGAGGGCCGCGCCGCGCTGAACTTCTCCGAATGGGGATCGGGCGGGAAGGGCGAAGGAGACGCGGCCGAGACCATCTCCGAGGGCTCGATGCCACCGGACTACTACACCTGGCTGGGGATGCACGCCGCCGCGAAGCTCACGTCGGCCGAGCGCAAGGAGCTCGTCGCCGGGCTCCAGAATTCGCTGGGCGGTGGCGGGTGACGCCGCCGCGGAGTCGGCCATGACGTCGGTCGAAGAGGTGCACATCAGTGCCGTCCCGCCGCAGCACCTGGAGCCCATGCTCGGCGCCGAGCGCGTGCGGGCGCTCGAGCAGGTGGGCGAGCGGATACGGACCGCACTCGACGGCGGCCAGGTGCTCAACGTCAACTCGACCGGTGCCGGCGGCGGCGTCGCCGAACTGCTCCAGACGCTCCTCGCCTACACCCGGGGTGTCGGCATCGATGCGCGGTGGATGGTGATCGAGGGCGACGCCGACTTCTTCACGATCACGAAGCGCCTGCACGACGGCCTCTATGGGTCGTCGGGCGACGGCGGCCCGCTCGGCGAGGTCGAGCGGCGACACTACGAGTCGGTGCTCCGCGCCAATGCGGGCGAGCTCCTCGCCGTCGTCCGACGCGACGACATCGTCCTGCTCCACGACCCGCAGACTGCTGGTCTCGCCCATGAGCTCGCCGCGGCCGGCGCGCGAGTCGTGTGGCGGTGTCACGTCGGTCGTGACGAGCCGAACGCATCCACGCGTCGGGCCTGGGAGTTCCTGCGCCCCCACCTCGAGCACGTCGAGGCGTTCGTGTTCTCGAAGGCCGAGTTCGCGCCGCCGTGGGTCCACCCCGACCGGCTGACGGTGATCGCGCCCTCGATCGATCCGTTCTCACCCAAGAACGAAGTGATCGAGTCGGCCGAGGTCCAGGCCATCCTCCAACACGTCGGGCTCCTCGACGGTGACCGACAGCCCTCCGCCACCTTCACGCGTCGCGACGGCTCGCCCGGGCGAGTGGACCGCCACGCCGACATCCTCCAGACCGGACCGCCTCCTCCTCCGGATGCTCCCATCGTGCTGCAGGCCTCGCGCTGGGACGTCTGGAAGGACATGCACGGCGTCATGACCGGATTCGCAGAGCACCTCGAGGACCTCACCGACACGCACCTGGTGCTCGCCGGCCCGAGCGTGCACAGCGTCGCCGACGATCCCGCGGCCGCCCGGGTGCTCGATGCATGCATCGCCGGCTGGCGCGCGCTCCCACACGCGATTCGCTCGCGAACGCACCTCGCGTGCGTGCCGATGGCCGACGCCGACGAAGCGGCAGCGATCGTCAACGCGCTCCAGCGACACGCGACCGTGGTCGTCCAGAAGAGCCTCGCAGAGGGATTCGGCCTCACCGTCGCCGAGGCGATGTGGAAGCACCGTCCGGTGATCGCGAGCGCCGTCGGAGGTATCACCGACCAGATCATCGACGGTGACACCGGCTACCTGCTCCACGATCCCACCGATCTCCGGGCCTTCGCCGCGGCGACACGGCGGTTGCTGGGCGACCCGGCGGAGCGGGAGCGGATCGGACGTCGGGCGCACGCCTGGGTCCACGAACAGTTCCTGCCCGACCGGCACCTCGAGCAGTGGACGAAGGTGATCGACCGCCTGGCCGCGTCGCGCGGCTGACTACCCGAGTCGGCGACCGGTGACCAGATCGGCGCTCACCATGACCAGGTGCTCCGGGGCGCCGTCGATCCATGTCGTGCTGAGCTGTGACCGCGCGATCTCGGCGCGGGCGCCGTCGGTCAGCTCCTGCGCCACCCCACGCACGAGCACGCTCCACCCGTGTCCGGTGGCCTCGTCGAAATGATCGGCCTCGATGGCGACGATCGCACCGTCGCTGGCCGCCTTCAGCTTGGTGCCGGGAACGGTGCGGAAGACCACCGCGCCGTCGACGACCGTGAGGAAGATCGGGAAGATCGCCGGGAGGGCGTCGATGCTGACTCCCACGCGCCCGATCCGCGCCTGCTCCAGCAGCCTCAGGCACTCGTCGCGACCCACTTCGGCGAGCGGGGGCGTCTTGGCGTCCATGCGGGCATCGTCGTGCACACGGCGCGGCGCGCCCAGAGGCGAAGGACCCGACTCGATCGCTCGCTAGAACGGTCTCGGTCGCGTCTGGTCGCGCAGGACGTCGGCACCGAAGACCGCGGCCTGGGTCCGGCGCTGCATGCCGAGCTTGGCGAGCAGGTTCGAGACGTAGTTCTTCACCGTCTTCTCGGCGAGAAACATCCGCTCGGCGATCTGGCGGTTCGTCAGGCCGTCTGCGATCAGGGCCAGGATCCTTCGCTCCTGGCCGGTGAGCCGCGCGAGGCGCTCGTCTTCCTGCGGTGGCTCCCGCATGCGGTCGAGGACGCGCCGCGTGAGGGTGGGATCGAGCAACGACTGACCTTCGGCGACGCGGCGGATCGCATCGACGATGTCGGTCCCGCGTACCTGCTTCAGGAGGTAGCCCGCCGCGCCGGCGACGATCGCCTCGAACAGCGCCTCGTCGTCGGGGAACGAGGTGAGCATCAGGCACTGGACCTCGGGGTGCGCGGCACGCACGTCGCGGCAGACCTCGACGCCGGATCCGTCGGGGAGTCGGACGTCGAGTATCGCGACATCAGGATGTGTGGGCGGGATCCGGGCCAACGCTTCCCCCGCGGTTCCCGCCTCACCGACGACCTCGATGCCGTCGGCCCCCTCGAGCAGGGCCTTGACGCCGTCTCGCACGATCTCGTGGTCGTCGAGCAGGAACACACGGATCGGCCGATCGTCACCCATCACTCGTCCTCGATTCGACACTCAGCGGGACGCGCCAGGTCACGGTCGTCCCAGCACCCGACTCGCTCATCATCTCGAGCGAGCCTCCGAGCTCGACCGCCCGTGCTTCCATGTTCGCGATCCCGCTGCGGCGCTCTCGTTCCTCCGGGAGACCCACACCGTCGTCGGAGATCTGCAGCACGATCTGATCGGTCACGACGAGTGAGACCTCCACGTGCTTCGCGCTCGCGTGACGACTCGCATTCGAGACCGCTTCGCGAACGACGGCGACGAGGTGGGCCGCCCTCTCGACCGGGATGGCGGTGTCGACGGGTCCGTCGAACAGCACGTGCGATTCGAAGTCCGCCACATCGGCGTAGCTCTGCACGACATCGAGGATCTCGGCTCGCACACCGGTGTCGGGCTGATGCGCCAGCGTGAAGATGCTGGTGCGGATCTCCTTGATGGTGGCGTCGATCTCGTCGATCGCCCTCGAGATCCGATCGGTGTCTTCTCCCGAGCGATTCGTGATCGTGGCCTGGAGGAGCATGCCAACGGCGAAGAGCCGTTGGACGACCGTGTCGTGGAGGTTCCTTCCGATGCGCTCGCGGTCCTCGAGCATGCGCACGCGATCCTGGTTCCCTCGACTCCGGGCCAGCTCGATCGCGAGGCCGGCCTGCCGGGCAAAGCTCCCGATCACATCGATGTCGAGCGCGTCGAACGATCGGCCTCCCTTGGCGATGTCGACGGACAACACGGCGAAGACCCCTCCGGCTCCGCTCACCGGCGCGTAGACCACCGAGCCCGGCTGGAGCGCCCCGATCGCCGGGAGGAACACCCTCGGATCCTGGGTCGCGTCGTCGACCACCTGCGTCTCGCCCGTGATGCTTGCGTCTCCTGCTGCGGTGCCCTCGACCGGGACCTTCATCCCGACCGTCGTCTCGGCGTTCGTCCCATGGGTCGCGACGATCGTCAAGGCGCGCCGGTCGTCGTCGCACACCATCACACGAACCGCGTCGGCTCGCGCGATCGCACCGGCACTCGCCGCGATGCCCTGCAGCACGCTCTCGACCCCTGCACCACCCAGGAGGTCACGGTTGATCTCGGCGATGGCGGCGAGCCACTCCTCGCGCCTGCGCTCCTCGGCGTAGAGGCTGGCGTTCTCGATCGCCACGCCGGCAGCGACGGCGAGCGTCGAGACGAGCTCCAGGTCGGTTGCCGTGAACTCGTCGGCGTCCTGCTTCTCACACAAGTACAAGTTGCCGAAGACGGCGTTCCGGGCGCGCACCGGCACGCCGAGGAAGGAATGCATGGGCGGATGGTTCGGTGGGAAGCCGACCGACGACGGATGCGTGCTCAGATCGCGCAATATCAGCGGCCGCGGGTCGCGGACGAGCAGACCGAGGATGCCGTGACCTCTCGGCTCGTCGCCGATGCGCTCGCGCGCCTCGTCGTCGATGCCGACCGTGAGGAACTCGGAGAGCTGCTCGTCGGACCCTATGACGCCGAGCGCGCCGTACCGGGCGCCGGCCACTCGACACGCCTCCTCGACGATCGAGCTCAACACGTCGGGCAGGCTGAGTCCGGTGCCGACGGCGAGCACCGCTTCCAGAAGGACCCGGACCCGGTCCAATTCCAGCTCCGAGAGGAGCAGGGGCTCCGGAGCAGGACCGCCGCGCTCGTTCATCTCGACCCTTCCTCCCGCGTCGTCGCCACGGTAGCCGTGGTGTTCGTCCGCTCGACAAATGGACGTTCGGCCCTGGGAGCCCGCGCATCCGTGGACGACGATGTCGTGAGTGATCGGTGACGAGCTCATGCCGCACGCGACCCCGTTTGCGGCCTCGCCTGCAGTGCACGAGACGCACGTGTCGATCGTCTTCCTCGTGGGCGACCGCGCGGCCAAGCTGAAGAAGCCTGTCCACTTCCCGTTCGTGGATCTGTCCACGCGTGAAGCCCGGGAACGCATCTGCCACCGCGAGGTCGAGCTCAACCGACGGCTCGCACCCGACGTGTACCTCGGCGTGTTCGATCTCCTCGACCCCGACGGCTCGCCCTGCGACCACCTCGTGGTGATGCGGCGGATGCCCGACGAGCGTCGGCTCTCGACCCTCGTCAGCGCGGGGACGGTTCCCGCCGGCGCCACGCGCGATCTCGCGCACCTCCTCGCGTCGTTCCACACCCGCGCCGGGACCTCGGACGAGATCTCCGCGTCCGGTTCGAGAGAGACGGTCGCCCGTCGCTGGGAGAACGGATTCGCCGAGATCCGGCCGCTCCTGGCGGGTGCGACCCAACTCGACCTCGAAGACGAGATCGAAGATCGCGCCCGCGTCTTCCTCGCCGGTCGTCGGGCCGTGTTCGACGCCCGCATCGAACACGGGAGGATCCGCGACGGGCACGGGGACCTCCTGGCCGACGACGTGTTCATGCTCGACGACGGCCCCCGCGTGCTCGACTGCCTCGAGTTCGACGACGAGCTGCGCTACGGCGACACGCTCGCCGACATGGCGTTCCTCGCCATGGATCTCGAACGCCTCGGGTCAGGCGCTCTCGCCGCCGAGCTGCTCGCCCAGCACCGGGAGTACACCGGTGATTCGTATCCCGAGACACTGGCGCATCACTACATCGCGATGCGCGCGCACATCCGCGCCAAGGTCTCGGCGCTCCGTGCGGGACAGGGGGACGCGACGGCAGTCGAAGCGGTCGACGGGCTCCTCGCGCTCACCGCCGCCCACCTTCGGAAGGCGCGCGTGACGCTCACCCTCGTGGGTGGCGCACCGGGCTCCGGGAAGTCGACGCTGGCGAGAGGCCTCGGCGATGCGCTCGGCTGGACGGTGTTGCGTTCCGACGAGGTGCGCAAGGACCTCGCCGGGATGGGCCACCTCGATCGGCCTCCGGACGGCTTGGACCGCGGCATCTACAGCGACCGGCACACCGCATCGACCTATCGGGAGCTCGTGCGTCGGGCTCATCGCCTGCTGGAGCTCGGCGAACCGGTGCTCCTCGACGCCTCGTGGGCCGACGCGGACCTTCGTGAGTCCGCTCGGGCAGTGGCCTCGGCCTCGTCGGCTGACTTCCTCGAGCTCTGCTGCGAGGTCGATCCCGAGACCTCGGCGCGGCGCATCTCGGTGCGCCGCCGCGCCGGAGGTGATCCGTCGGATGCGACCCGGGAGATCGGTGACGCGATCCGGCGTCGCTTCGATCCGTGGCCACGCGCGACGGTGGTGGCGACGAGCGGACAACCGCACGAGTCTCTGGCTTCGGCGCTCGGTGCGATCAGAGCATCCGCCGCCCTGCCGCGCCGCCGCGAGACCGGGGCCGGATCCGGCCCGGAAGGTCCTTCGACTCTGGCCGAGGACACGCCGAACGTCGGATCCTGAACCCGGAGGAGGTGCCTCGTGTCGGGTCCCGCGCTGATCGTGGCCGTCGCAGCGGTATGGCTGATGATCGGTCTGACGCTCTCGTTGTTGCTGGGCCGTCGGGGTCACGACGGCTTCAGCTGGTTCGTCGTGGGGACCCTGATCGGGCCGCTCGCGATCTTCTTGGCGATCGATGCCGTCCAGCACGGCGAGCGGCGCCGGTCGTCGTTGGTCGCGGCGGGAACCAGTGGCGCCGGAGCCACCGACATCCTCGTCGGGGTCGACGGATCACCCGAGGCCCGCGCTGCGCTCGAGACGGCCATCACGATGTTCGGCGATTCGCTCGGCCGGGTGACGCTCCTCCGCGCCATCCCGTTCGACAGCGGACTCACGACCGACGAGGACGCGGCGCAAGAGATCGAGCGCGAGGCGGCTCGCCTCCCCGCGATCCACCCGCGGATCGAGGTCGCGCGAGGAGATCCAGCCACACTGCTCCGGGAGCACGCGAGTTCGGGGGCCTACGACGTGCTCGTGATCGGCTCGGAGGGCGCCGGCCGTCACCTCTTCGGCAGCGCGGCGCGCGAGCTCGCTTCGGCGAGTCCGATCCCGGTGTTGCTGGTCAGCGCCGCGGGCGCGGCGCACCCGGAGCGCCCCGGCGCTCCCGGCGCGTCGGACCTGCGCACCGGTGACTGACGCCCTCGTGGGCGGAAGATGAAGATCCCACCGTTGCGCCTCGGGTCCTCGAGCCGCCGGCACAGCACCCACGCTGAACGATGTCACGCGCTTCGATCCGGAGGCGAGGGTCCTGCTGCCGGTCGGCGGCACGACCGCGCGACGGCGCGACGGAAGGACTTCCTCCTCTGTCCGGCGCCCGAGCCGATCGTGACGATGGGCCCACGGGCGGTGCGCAGCGCACAACCGACACGACGAGCATGAGGGAGCCTCACATGGCCGCAGTGACCAAGGACACCGAGCAGCTCGAGAAGATCCGCCAGTTGCTCGACCGTTTGGGAAAGGCGTCCAGGAACCTCACCCGGGCATCGGAGCAGCAAGCCCGCCAGCTCGACGTTCGCATCAAGGAGTTCGTCGACCGGGGCGCGAACACGACCGATCGCGTGCTCCGAGCGATCGACCGGGAGGTCCAGCGTGACATCAGAGGGATGAAGCGGGAGTTGACGAGGCTCGAACGCGAAGCCGAGCGCGTCCAGGACGCCGCGAAGCAGCAGGCGCGGAAGCAGACTGCGGCGAAGAAGCGGGCCGCGGCGAAGAAGCGTCCGGCCAAGAAGCGTCCGGCGAAGAAGTCGAAGGCGACGGCCAAGAAGGCGAAGCGGGTGAAGAAGACCGCGAAGAAGCGTCCGGCGAAGCGGGCGTCGGGAACCTCGAAGCGGGTCCGGGCCGCGTGACCCACGCGGACCTTTCGACGTCGGCCGCGAAGGTCGCGCCCCGGCTCGGGGTCCTGCACCCGGTCACCGGAGCGCCCACCGACTACGACGCCCTCCTCGAGCGCATCGGATTTCGGCGGGTCGTACTCATCGGAGAGGCTTCGCACGGGACCCACGAGTTCTACCGCGAGCGAGCTCGCATCACGCAGCGGCTGATCGACGAGCACGGTTTCACCGCAGTCGCGGTCGAAGGCGACTGGCCCGACGCCTACCGCGTCAACCGGTACGTGATGGATCTCTCCGATGATGCGGATGCCCCGTCGGCGCTGGGCGACTTCGAACGGTTCCCAGCCTGGATGTGGCGAAACCGGGATGTCGTGAACTTCGTCGAGTGGCTGCGCGCCCGGAACACCGCCCATCGCGACCCGGCCACCAAGGCTCGGTTCTACGGTCTCGACCTGTACAGCCTCCGCGCGTCGATGGAAGCCGTCGTCGGTTACCTCGAGCGGGTCGACCCGGCGGAGGCGGTGCGAGCCCGAAAGCGGTACGCCTGCTTCGACCACGTTGCCGGCGAGGGTCAAGCGTACGGGTATGCCCTCGCCTTCAGCGGGGCGCTGCCGTGCGAGAACGAGGTGGTCACCCAGCTCGTCGAGTTGCGGCGACGAGCCGAGCTCTACCTCCGACGGGATGGTTGGCTCGCCGAAGACGAGCAGTTCTTCGCCGAGCAGAACGCGCTCGTCGTGCGCGATGCCGAGGAGTACTACCAGCAGATGTACCGAGGTTCGGTCAGCTCGTGGAACCTCCGGGACCGGCACATGGCGTTCACGCTCGACGCGCTCATCGGGCACCTCGACCGTCAGTTCGGTCGGTCCAAGGTGGTGGTGTGGGAGCACAACTCGCACGTCGGCGATGCGCGCGCCACCTCGATGGGCGCTTCGGGCGAGCTCAACGTGGGACAGCTCGCCCGTCAGCGCTACGGGAGCGACGCCTTCCTGATCGGGCTCACGACGTTCGACGGCGAGGTCACGGCGGCCGACGACTGGGGCGGCGAGGCCCGCCGCAAGCGGGTACGACGCGCGTTGCCCCACAGCTACGAGGCGCTGCTCCACGACGCCGGATCCCCGAGCTTCTGGATCGATACGCGCACGTCGGACTCGCAGCGACTCCTCAACGAGCCCCGGCTCGAGCGAGCGATCGGCGTCGTGTACCGACCCGAGACGGAGCGCCAGAGCCACTACTTCCACGCCCGACTCGCCGCGCAATTCGACGTCGTCCTGCACGTCGACCACACGA
>JBBQMI010000038.1:0-8990 GCA_038328825.1 Acidimicrobiia bacterium
ACGAACACCGCCCGCCACGCGGCGACGTCGGGATGGTCGCTCACCAGCTCCTCGAGCATCGGGATCAGCTCGGCCAGGCGCCCTTCGTCGGTGCGCACCGCGACGAGCTGCGCCGCGTAGGTGGCGAAGCGACGGGAGTCCGACACACCGTGCGCGCGCGACCCGAGTCCCTCGCCCACGAGCCCTTCGGCGGCGGCGAGGTCACCGTCGATGTGTCGGCCGGCCGCGCTCAGAACGCACGTCGCCCACCGCATCCCCGGTTCGCTGCCCGCACCCTCGAGCTCGACGACGCGGGCGAGCGAGTCACGGAAGTGGGGATCGGCCAACTGCACCTGGACTCCGAGCCGAACGTCGAGCGCCGCGGCGCGGAGCTCGTCGTCGACGCGGTGCTCCGCGATGCGGTCGAGATGATCGGCCGCAGCGGATCGACGACCGAGATCGTCGGGCCCGCCCAACGTGAGCGACGCGAACGGCAGGATCTCAGCCATCGCGCGGTCGCCGGCGCCGCTGGCGAGCGCGCGCTCGTACAACGATCGGCAACGAACCCAGCCGCCGTTCACCGAGAACAGGTAGCTTCCCGCGGCGGCAAGACGCGCCTTCAGGTCACGGTCGCGCACGAGCGCCAGTCCCTCGTCGAGGAGCTCGACGAGCGTCGGATCGGGAGATCCGGCCTCGGTCGCCATGCTCGTGTGACACCAGGCTGCAACCGCACGCGCGAAGCGGTCGGGGTCGTCCTGACCACGGGCGAGCAACGCGGCTCGTCGCGCGATGTCGACCATCCCAGGATCGCCCGACCGGAGCATCGCGTGACTGTGATCGACGAGCGCGTCGACCAGCTCCGGCGTGTCGACGTCACCGGCCTGCTCCAGCAACTCGACCTCGCGACGGTGGTGCTCCGCGGCGTCGTCGTAGCGGAACGACGCGAGCGCTTCGTGGCCCGCGCGGCGACAGGCACGAGCGGCGCGGCGCGGGTCGAGGTCGGCGGCGGCGGCGAAGTGGTGGGCGATCTCGTTCCAGCGCGGGACGTTCCGACCGGTGAGCGCGTTCCCTACCGCCTCGTGGAGCTGGGCCCGCCTCAGGTCGGGCAGCTCGTCGTAGACCGCGGCGCGCACGAGCTCGTGGCAGAACCGGGCCCGACCCCGGCGGGACTCCGGCGCGATGATCCCCGCCGCCGTGGCCTCGGCAAGCGCGTTGTCGTCGAGATCGACGATGTCGGCGAGCAGCGGAGGGGAGAACGACGCGCCGAGCACGCTCGCGGCCCGGACCGCGTCCTGCGCGCTCGGGCTGAGGTCACGCATTCGGCGCATGGCCACGTCGTCGACCGACCGCGGGAGGACCGGCCCCGCAGCCAGCGAGGTCACGTTGTCGAGGGACGTAGTGGGTTCGATCGCCTCGACCATCTCCTTGAGGAGCAGTGGGTTCCCGCCCGCGCGCGACCACACCGTCTCGACGAGACCCCTGGGCGGAGCGAACTCGAGCGCCCGACGCAGGTACTCGTCGACATCGGCGAGCGCGAGATCCCCGATGACGACGGTCATCTCCGGACCGACGCGCAACCCAGCCGGACGTTCACCCGGGCGCGCCACGACGACGAGCACGACCGGCGCGTCGAACGCGACGAGCTGCTCCAGCGCACGAACCGTCGACGCGATCGCCCACTGCACGTCGTCGACCACGCAGACCATCGGTCGTTCGCGTGCGGCCGCCACGAGCAGGCGCACACCGACGTCGCTCGACATCGCAACGTGTGCCCGGCTCGTCGCCCGGTGCTCCGAATCCCAGTCGGCGTCGGGCGCGATCGCAACGACCCCCGGGAGATCGCTCCCCGCAAGCGCGGCGACGGCCGAGGCCCCCAACGACGCCACGAGGTCCTCGACGAGTCGGCTGATCGCGGGGAACGATCCGATCGGCGTCGCGTCGCACCAACTCCACAGCACGAGGAGCCCACGTCCGTTCGCCTGCGTGGCGGCGTTGTACGCGACCATCGTCTTGCCGATCCCGGGCTCGCCCTCGAGTGCGATCACCCGCGACTCGGGCGGGGCACCTCCCGCCGTGCCCTCGTCGATGGCGGTCTGCAGCCGGGTCAACTCGCGTTGCCGACCAACGAACCCGAACCGGCGGAGCCGCGTGTCGATCGGCGGACCGATGACCGGCACCGCCCGACGCGTCAGCGGTCGCGCCGGCACGGTGAGCAGCACCGGGTCGTCACGAAAGATCCGGGTGAGCTGCTCGTCGTCGACCAACTGCGTGTCGGTGCGGAAGTCGTTGGCCCGCGTGCTCGCGGCCAGGGCGGCGTCGCGCATCCCGAGTCGGTAGCACGCGAGCGCGAGCAGTGACCACCGCCGCGATCGCCGGGGTTTCTCGCGTACGAGCAGTTCGAGGAACGCGTGGGCTGCGACCGTCTGCCGGTCGTCGAGCATCGCCGCCGCCAGCTCCTCGGCGATCACGGCGCGGAGATCATCGAGGTGCTCCCGCGCCGCCACGACCCGAGGGTGCGCGACGAGCTCCCCGAACGCCTCACCGCGCCACGAGTCTCGAACCGCGCCCAAGGTCGCGACCTGCACCGCGGCACTCCCGTCGAGCGCACCGGCCGCGGCGCACGTGGCCACGGACTCCAGCCGGCGGGCGTCGACGGCGACGTCGGGCGCGAACCGGTAGCCCCCACCGATCGTCACGAGGGGACTCACGCTCCGTCGCAGGTTCGACACGTGGTTCCGCACCGCGCCGACCGCCGACGCCGGCGGGTCGGGCCAGATCAGCTGCACGATGTCGGCCGCGAAGAGTGGCTGCTCGCCGAGCGCCAGCGCCGCGACGACCGCTGCCTCCCGCGGACGGAGGTCCGCCGGACCGCGATCGGTCGCCACCTCGACCGGACCGAGCACCCTGACGTCGGTCACCGTCGGTGCATCCCCAAAGCGTGCTGCACCGGCCGATGCTACCCGGACCCGACCCGAGGAGCCCGGGAGCTCCTACGACAACGTCGAGGAGGCGCCTACCGGAGCGTCAACGAGGGGTCGGCGCCGCCATCGAGCGGCGTCGGACCGTCGAGCCGCAGCCGCCACCACGCGGTGGCGGCGTTCATGGCGCCGTTGTCGGTGCAGAGCTCCGGCGGTGGCAGGAACGCGCCGCGACCGGTGGAGTCGGCCGCTTCCCGCACCCGTTCGCGCAACCGGGTGTTCGCGGCGACACCTCCACCGATCACGAGCGTCGGCGCATCGATCGCGTCGGCCGCTGCGAGGAGTTTCGACACGAGCGTGTCGACGACCGCCTCCTGGAACGACGCGGCGACGTCGGCGGTGACCGCGTCGGGCGTGCCGCGCAGGTGGTACGCCACCGCGGTCTTCAGGCCCGCGAACGAGAAGTCGAACCCGTGGTCGATCATGGGACGCGGGAACGGCAACGCACCAGGATCGCCCTCCCGCGCGATCCGGTCGATCGCGGGTCCACCCGGATAGCCGAGACCGAGCAGTCGCGCGACCTTGTCGAACGCCTCACCGGCCGCATCGTCGAGGGTCTGACCGAGGACCCGGTACTGCCCGTGACCCTCGACCGCGACGACCATCGTGTGGCCGCCCGACACGAGGAGGACCGCGAGCGGCGGCGGCAGATCGGGCTCTTCGAGCCACGCCGCGTGGAGGTGGCCCTCGAGGTGGTTCACCCCGACGTAGGGGATGTCCGCGGCGAGGGCGAGAGCCTTCGCCGCGCTGACGCCGATGAGGAGTGCGCCCGCGAGTCCGGGCCCGTGGCAGGCGGCGACGGCGTCGAGTTCGGCGAGCTCGCAACCGGCCTCGACGAGCGCCTCCGCAATGACCGCGGTGATGAGCTGCACATGGGCGCGACTCGCGATCTCGGGGACCACGCCGCCGAAGCGCGCGTGGAGATCGATCTGGCTCGAGACCACCGACGACCGCACGAACCGTCCGTCTTCGACGACCGCAGCCGCCGTCTCGTCGCAACTCGTCTCCAGTCCGAGGATCAGCATCGCGTCCTCACCATGTCGTCACCATCTCCGGGGTCTCTCGACGATCGTGCCGCCACGGATCGTCCGCTCCAATGCAGCGACGTGCTCGGCGTACTCGTCGGTGTCGATGCCGTTCGACCACATGATCATGGCGTCCTCGTTCGTCTCGGTGTAGTACCCCTTCCGCACTCCGACCGACTCGAAACCGAACCGTCGGTAGAGGTCCTGCGCGCCGCGGTTGCTCACCCGGACCTCCAGGGTGAGGTTCGCGGCTTCGCGCGCTCGCGCCTCGTGGACGAGTGACAGGAGCAGGCGCGTGGCGATCTGGTTCCGGTGCCACGCGGGATCGACCGCGATCGTGGTGATGTGACCGTCGTCGCCCATGAGCATCAGCCCCGCGTAGCCGACGACGTCGCGCCCGACGCGCGCGACGAAATAGGCGCGAGTCGCGCGCATGCCGAGCTCGCTCATGAACAGCGAGCTGCTCCACGGTCGTGGGTACACCTCGGCCTCGATCCGCAGCACGGAACGGAGGTGCCGGCGGCGCATCGGAACGACGTGCACCACGACTGCGGCGGAATCAGGAGCGGTTGCCATCAGAGACCTCGCCGGTCCCACTCGATCTCAGCGTCGCTCGCGCGCAGGTACAGGGGCTCGAGCTCCCACGGAGCACAGAACTCCTCGCGCTCCACGCGCGGGGTCGCCAGCTCCAACAGGGCGGCGGCCCGGGGCCACGCCGCCGCCGGTCCGGCCAGCTCGACGTGCTCCAACTCCTCGAACTCGGCCCGGTGCAGCAACGCGCCGTCACCGGCGATGAGCACGTCGTCGCCACGCGCCGCGAGCTCTCCGGCCAGGTCGGCCGGGCTGCCGACCTCGTACTCGGACTCCCGCTGCAGACCACCGGGAACGCCGCGGTAGAGCGCGTAGAAGACCTCGCCCCGGCGGGCGTCGATCGTCGGGACCACGAGTCGCGTGGCGTGGCGGAGGGGGTAGGCGACGAGGTCGAGCGTCGGCACGCCGACCACGGGGATCCGAAGCGCCTGGGCCAGGACCTTGGCCGTGGTCACCCCGACCCGCAGGCCGGTGAAGAGGCCGGGCCCGATCCCGACGCACACGGCCGCGATCGCGTCGAGGGCGACCCCCGCGCGCCCGCACACCTCCTGGATCGCGGGAACGAGCTCCTCGGCGTGACGACGCCCCGGGGGAAGGTCGATCTCGGCGATCGCCGCGCCATCGCGTCCGACCGCGACGCTCACGCGCGGAGTCGCGGTGTCGAAACCCAGGAGCTGCACGTCAACCCACCTCGAAGGACGCGAGCGCGCCCGTGAGGGTGTCGGCGCGGCGGGCCCAGCTCAGCCCGTGCGGGGCCAGTGTCACGAATCGGGTGTTCTCGTCGTCGGACACGTACTCGAACGTCAGCTGCAGGCGGTCCCTCGGCAGCAGCGGTCCGAGGATGTCGCCCCACTCGACGATCGCGATCGCGTCGCCACCGACCAACTCGTCGAACCCGAGGTCGTGGACCTCCTGGAGGTGCTCCAGGCGGTAGACGTCGATGTGCACGATCGGCACCCGACCGGCGTACTCGTGCACGAGCGTGAAGGTCGGGCTCGTGACGGGGGTCGTCACCCCGAGCGACGCGGCGAGCCCCTGGGTGAACGTGGTCTTGCCCGCGCCGAGGTCGCCGGCGAGCACGAGCACGTCGCCGGCGTGCAGCACGGCGCCGATCGCCGCGGCGACCTCCTGCGTCGCGCCGGCCGATCGCGTGCGCAGCCTCACGTGTCGCCTGCTGCCGTGCGCGCCCGCTGCAGTGCGCGCTTCATGAGGACGAAGTCGGCCCGGACGTTCGCGAGGTGGGTGCCTCCCGTACGCAGGACCGCGGAGGGATGCAACGTCGGGACGACGACCCTTCCGTCGGCCAAGCGGTACTCGGTACCGCGCAGCCTCGTGATCCCGACCTTGGTGTCGAGGAGGAGCTTGGTCGCGAAGTTGCCGAGTGTGACGACGACCGCGGGATCGATGAACCGGAGCTGCGCCACGAGAAAGGGCCGGCAGGTCTCGATCTCGATCGGCTGCGGGTCGCGGTTGCCGGGCGGTCGGCACTTCACCACGTTGGCGATGTACACCTGGTCCCGGGTCAACCCGATCCCCTCGATGAGGGTGGTGAGGAGCCGGCCGGCGCGGCCGACGAACGGCACGCCCTGCGCGTCTTCGTCGGCGCCGGGTCCTTCCCCCACGAAGAGCAGGTCGGCGTGCGGGTCGCCGGCGCCGAACACGACCCGCTTGCGGGTCTCGGCGAGCGGGCACCGCCGGCATCCGAGGGCCTCCTGTTCGAGCGCCTCGAACGAGGGTGCCGTGAGGATGGCGTCGGCGCTCACCCCGCCGCCGGGGTCCGGACCCCGACCTCGCGGGCGAAGTCGACGATCAGCGCGTCGAGCTCCGCGGCCCGTTCGAGCATCAGCATGTGACCGGCCTTCGGAAAGAGCTCCAGCCGCGCGCCGGGGATCAGCTCGGCGATGCGGCGCGACTCCCCGGGTGGCGTGATGACGTCGGACGTGCCGCAGATCACGAGCGTCGGGATCGCGATGGTCGGCAGCACCGACGTGAGGTCGAGGCTGAGCAGCGACTGCGGTGCGAGCCGACCGGTGTCGGCGGCGCACGCCGCGATCATCTGACGGGTGAGCTCCACGTGGCTGGGCTGGGGGTTCGTCCCGAATCCGATGCGCGCGAGCACGAGACCGAGATCGCGGCGCCGGAGCACCGCGCCGAGATCCGGCGACTTGTTGCTCACGAGGAGGAGCAGCTGCTGCAAGCGGTGCATCTCGCTGATCCGCACGCGGTACAACGTGGATAGGAGCACGATCCCGCGGAGGTGTTCGGCAGCGTGCTCGGGATGGCTGGTGACGTAGGCCTGGACCGCGATCCCGCCCATCGAGTGACCGACGACGATGCCGTCGCGCACGTCGCACCGGTCGAGGACGGTGCGGAGGTCGTCGGCCAGGTTGTCGATCGAGTGGCCGGTGGTACCCACCTCGGAATCGCCGTGGCCTCGATGATCGAACGCGACGACCCGGAAGCCTGCTCTCGGCAATGCCTCGAACTGCTTCACCCAGGTGCGGTTCGAGAGCGTGACGCCGTGCGAGAGCACGATCGTCGGCCCGTCGCCGTACTCGAGCGTCGCGATCGTCCCACCGTCGTGGCTCGGGAACTTCCGTGCCGTGCCGGGAGGCAACGCGAAGTCGGATCCTTCGTCGGGATCCGGGCGGGCGCGGGTACGACGGGCGATGGTCCGTTCGAGCGCCCACGCGCCGCCGGCGAGGATCCCCGCGGCGCCCGCGACCACTCCCGCGCCGACCACGGCGCGCTTCACACGAACCGCCGCGGCACGCGCGGTCCGATCCCGCACACGATCTCGTAGGGGATCGTGCCCAGTCGGTCGGCCCAGTCGGTCGCCGTGACCTCGGCGTCGCCCTGACGGCCGATGAGCACCACTTCGTCGCCGACCTCGACGGGCGCGTCGCCGACGTCGAGCAGGATCTGGTCCATCGTGACCGTGCCTGCGATCGGCACCCTGCGCCCGCCGACCAGCACCTCGCCGCCGACGTGGGCGAGGTTGCGAGGCACGCCGTCGGCGTATCCCACCGGCACCGTTGCGATGCAGGCCTCGCGCCGGACCTCGTATCGGAGACCGTACGAGAGTCGCGAGCCGGCCGGGACCGTCTTCACGTAGGAGACGCGAGCCTTGAAGGAGAGAGCCGGGCGCAATGGGATGCAGTCGGCGAGCGCGGCGGCGGGCACGATCCCGTAGATCGCGATGCCGGTGCGGACCAGGTCGTAGTTCGCAGCCGGGAACGCGAGCAGTCCGGCCGAGTTGGCCGCGTGGCGCAGCCCGACGTCGACCCCCGACGCGGTCAGTGCACCGAGCACCGCGTCGAACCGCGCGAGCTGCTCGCCGGTGTAGGGATCGTCGGGCTCGTCGGCGATCGCCAGGTGCGTGCACACGCCCCCGAGCACGAGCTCGGTGCGCTCGCCGATTGCCTCGACCATGGCGCCCGCGTCGCCCGGAGCGCAGCCGACGCGGTGCATGCCCGTGTCGATCTTGAGGTGGACCGCGAGCGGGCCGACGCGGCTGCTCTGGGCCACCGCCTTCGCGAGGTGCTCGAGACCGGCAAGCGTGTAGACGACGGGCGTGAGCCCGGCCGCGACGACCGGAGCGGCCGCGTCGGGCGCGGGTTCCGACAGCACGAGGATCGGCGCGTCGATCCCCGCCTCGCGCAGCGCGATGCCTTCCTCCGCCATGGCGACACCGATCCACTCGGCGCCGGCCTCGAGCACGGCGCGGGCAACGGGAATCGCGCCGTGTCCGTAGCCGTCGGCCTTCAGCACCGCCATGACCGCCGCCGGAGCGGCCGCGTCTCGGATGGCTCGCGTGTTCGCCCGCACCGCATCGAGGTCGATCTCCACCCACGCGGGCCGAAAGCGCTCGGTCATCTCGGCCTCCGGCCTGCTGCGCGATCGAGATGAAACGTGTTCACGCGGCCGACACCCGATCGCCGACCGTTCTCAGTGTCTCAGGGATCGCGGCAACGAGGTCGCCCGCCACGAGCCCAGTATGCCCGGCCACGTCGGCGGCGCGGCCATGGAGCCACGCGCCCGCGGCCGCGGCCGGGAACGCTTCGGCGCCGCGCGCCGCCACCCCGCCGATGATGCCCGAGAGCACGTCGCCCGAGCCCGCAGTGGCGAGCCACGGCCCTCCCGTCGGGTTCACCGCGAGTCGACCGTCGGGCCCGGCGATCACCGTGCCCGGACCCTTCAGCAGGACCACCGAGCGCGCCGCCGTGGCCAACTCCCGCGCCGCGACGATCCGGTCGGGCCCCACGGAATGGCCGGCGAGACGGGCGTACTCCGCCGCGTGCGGGGTGAGGACGGTCGCCACCCCGCGATCGGCCCGACCGCGCAGAGGCGCGAGGTCGCCCTCGAGCGCGTTCAACCCGTCGGCGTCGAGCACGAGCGCGACCGGCGCCTCGGCGAC
>JBBQMI010000039.1:0-8786 GCA_038328825.1 Acidimicrobiia bacterium
GCCGTGGCCCAACTTGCTCGACCCGGGCGCCGCGGGCGCTTGGGGGGGGCACCACAACCAGGCCCGCCACCCCCGGGGGGCGGAGGGGCCCGTGGCGGGGCCCGGGGCCCAATCGACGCCGGGCGTGGTCTTCCTGGGTGGGCCCGTCGGGACCGGCCAGGTCATCGGGCTCGGGGCGAGCTCCGAGCCCGAGCCCGCCATCGGCTGGGCACCGCTGTGCTCCGGGCTGGCCGCCGTCGACCTGGGAGCGGGACCGCCCGACCGTCCGCTCGTTGGACTGCGGATCTTCGTGGGCTACGCGGGGTGGGGGGTCGGTCAGCTCGAGGGCGAGATCGCCGAGGGCTCGTGGTTCGTGGTCGAGGCCGACATCGCCGGCGACGTGTTCGGCGAGCGGCCCGAGGAACTCTGGGCCGAGGTCCTTCGGCGCCAACCCGGGCGCGCCGCGTGGTTCGCCAACTGCCCCGAAGACGTGTCGACGAACTGACCCGTCGATCCGAATCGTCGCCGCGCGCGCGACGCCGGTCGTCGCGCGCGCACAATGGAGGACGACGAAAAGGGAGACACCATGGCGTTCTGGTCCCGCACCGCAGAGATCCCCACCGCCGAGACCGCCCTCCCGGGCCGGCCGACGCCGATCGCCGTCGTCGACGGGCACTTCGTCTCGGGTCGCAAGCTCACGCCGCCCTACCCCGAGGGCACCCGCCAGGCGATCTTCGCGATGGGTTGCTTCTGGGGCGCCGAGCGGGTGTTCTGGCAGACCGAGGGCGTGTGGGTGACCGCGGTCGGCTACGTCGCCGGGCCGACCCCGAATCCCACGTACGAGGAGGTGTGCTCCGGGCGGACCGGCCACACCGAGGCCGTGCTCGTCGTGTTCGACCCCGGGGCGGTGTCGTACGAGGAGCTGCTCCGCGTGTTCTGGGAGGGTCACAACCCGACGCAGGGCATGCGGCAGGGCAACGACATGGGCACCCAGTACCGGTCGGGGATCTACACCGCCGACGACGAGCAGCAGGCGGCGGCCGAGGCCTCGCGCTCGGAGTACCAGCAGGAGCTCGAGCGGGCCGGCTACGGCGCGATCACCACCGAGATCCTCCCGGCGCCCGAGTTCTACTTCGCGGAGGGCTACCACCAGCAGTACCTGGCCAAGAACCCGGGTGGCTACTGCGGTCTCGGCGGTACCGGCGTGTCGTGCCCGACCGGTCTGGCCGCCGGTTGAGCGCGTAGTCTCGGCGCATGGAGACGTTGGGGCCCACGGAGCTCCTGATCATCCTGGCGATTGCCCTCCTGGTGTTCGGGAGCGCGCGACTGCCGAAGATCGCCCGCTCGCTCGGTGAAGCGGCCCACGAGTTCCGGCGCGGCACGCACGACGACCCCCCGGACGTCGTCGAAGGATCGGTGCCCGTCGAAGGGTCGGAGCCCGAGACCCGGTAGGTTCCCCCGCGGTGAGCCTCCGTGTCGCGCTCGTCGGTGGTCCCATGTACGACGGTCTCTACGGGATCCTCGCGGATCACGACGTCGAGATCGTCGTGCACGCACCGCACCCGGAGCTGAATCGCGCGGTCGCGGCCATGGTCGCGGCGGGTGAGCGGATCGACGTGGTGTCGACCCACTCCAAGTACGCGCCGTCGCAGAGCTCTTGGTTGCATCCCCTCGACGATCTCGTTGATGTAGGTGCCCTCGCACCGAAAGCCGTGGAGCTCTGCCGCTTCCGCGGCGCGCTGTTCTGCGCGCCGCGCAACATCGACGTGCGCGTGCTGTGGGCCGGAACGGGAACGGCCGTCCCGTCGACGTGGACCGAGCTCGAGGTCTCCGACGTCGTGTTCGGCTTCCCGGGGCGCGAGTCGGGTCTCTTCGGCACGTTCTTCGAGCTCGTCGTGAGCCGCGGCGGTCGCCTGTTCGACGATGACCTCCGACCGACGATGCGTACCCCGGAGTGTGCCGCCGCCCTCGAGACGCTCGTGACCCTCGCGTCGCGCGCACCGGTGATGCTCACCGACTGGCACTACGACGAGGTCGATGCCGCGCTCGTCGCGGGCGACGTCGGCGTGGCCGCGGCCTGGCCCGGCGCAACGGCCATGCTCCGGGCGGCCCGTCCCGACCTCGAGCCGCACCCGTATCTCGCCGGATCGGTCGGCCTGCGTTCCTACGCGGGCTGCCACGCGTGGGGCGTCGCCCGCACGTGCGCCGACGTCGGCCGCGCCGCCGCGCTCGTCGACCTCCTCGGCTCCGCCGCGGTGCACGAGCAGGAGGCCCGGAGTGGTGCCGTATGTGCGCACGTCGAGGTCTTCGCCGCCGTGGAACCGCTCGACCCGGTCGATGCCCGGCGGCTCGAGATCACCCGCGCGACCATCGCCAACGGGATGATCACCTACCCGCCGCTGGCCGACTTCCCCGCGATCGAAGACGCCGGCTGGGGAGCCATCCGCGCCGCGCTGCGCGGCACGGTGACCGTCGCCGATGCGCTGGCGGGTCTCCAGTCCACCGCCGAAGCCACGCTCGCAGGCGCCGGCCGATGACCACCCCCGGAGCCCGCATGGACGGCCTCGTCGCGTTCGTCACCGGCGCGGGATCGGGGATCGGACTCGCAACCGCGCAGCGGATGATCGCCGAGGGCGCGCGCGTCGCGGCGGCCGACCTCCGGCCACCGGAAGCCGCCGAGGATCTCCTGCCGTTGACGGCCGACGTCACCGACCAGTCGTCGATCGACGCCGCGGTCGCGGGTGCGGTCGAATCCTTCGGCGGCATCGACGTGCTCGTGAACGACGCCGGCATCGGCGCGGTCGGAACCGTCGAGACGAACGACGACGCCGAGTGGATGCGCGTGTTCGACGTCAACGTCCTCGGGGTCGTCCGCACGTCCCGCGCCGTGCTCCCGCACCTCCGTCGGTCCGCGAACCCGTCGGTCGTGAACCTCGCGTCGATCGTGTCGACCACCGGCCTCCCGCAGCGGGCCTGCTACGGAGCCACCAAGGGCGCGGTGCTCAGCCTCACCATGGCCATGGCCGCCGACTGCGCCGCGGATCGCATCCGTGTGAACTGTGTCTGCCCGGGCACGGTCGACACCGCGTGGGTGGAACGTCTGCTCGGCCAGGCCGAGGCCCCCGATGCCGCCCGGGCGGCGCTCGTCGCCCGGCAGCCGATCGGGCGACTCGGTACCGCCGAGGAGGTCGCGGCCGCGATCGTGTACCTGGCCTCGCCCGAAGCCGGCTACGTGACCGGCACCGCGCTCGCGATCGACGGCGGTACGAGCGGGTTCCAGGTCCCCGGCGGAGTGCGTCGGTGACGACCATCACGGGGCTCTCGGTGTTCGACGTCCGCGCGCCCACGTCGCGCACGCTCGCGGGTTCCGATGCCGTGCACGCCGATCCCGACTACTCGGCTGCCTACGTGGTGCTCACCACCGACGGCGTGCTCAAGGGTCACGGGCTCACGTTCACGATCGGCCGCGGCACCGAGGTCGTGTGCGCGGCGGTCGAGGCCCTGCAACACCACGTGGTCGGGGTCACGCTCGAGGCCGTCGTCGCCGACTTCGCCGGCTTCTGGCGCGCGGTCACCAATGACTCCCAGCTCCGGTGGCTCGGCCCCGAGAAGGGCGTCATCCACCTCGCGACCGCGGCGATCGTCAACGCGGTGTGGGACCTCTGGGCCAAAGCGGAGGGCAAGCCGGTCTGGAAGCTCGTCGCCGACCTCACTCCCGAGCAGTTCGTGAGCTGCATCGACTTCCGGTACCTCTCCGACGTGCTCACGCGCGACGACGCACTCTCGATGCTGCGCGCGATGGAGCCCGGGAAGGCCGCCCGCGAGGCCGAGCTCCGCCGAGACGGGTATCCGGCGTACATCACGTCGGCGGGGTGGCTCGGCTACCCAGAGGAGAAGGTGCGGAGACTCTGCCGGGAAGCCCTGGCCGACGGTTGGGGTGCGTTCAAGATGAAGGTCGGGATCGATCCTGCCAGCGACGCCCGGCGCGCGGCCGTGATGCGTGAGGAGATCGGACCCGACCGCGACCTCATGGCCGACGCCAACCAGGTGTGGGACGTGCCGGAGGCCATCAGCTGGACCGACGGGCTCGCCGAGCATCGCCTGCGGTGGATCGAGGAGCCGACCAGTCCCGACGACGTGCTCGGTCACGCCGCGATCCGTCGCGCGCTCGCGCCTCGGGGGATCGGCGTGGCGACGGGGGAGCACTGCGCGAACCGTGTCGTCTTCAAGCAGCTGCTCCAGGCCGAGGCGATCGACTACTGCCAGGTCGACGCGTGCCGGCTCGGTGGTCTCAACGAGGTGCTGGCGGTGCTGCTGCTGGCAGCTCGCTTCGGAGTGCCGGTGTGTCCACACGCCGGCGGACTCGGGCTCTGCGAGTACGTGCAGCACATCTCGATCCTCGACTACATCGCGGTGAGCGGGAGCCTCGACGGTCGGATGGTGGAGTTCGCCGATCACTGCCACGAGTACTTCGTCGACCCGGTGCAGGTGCGCGCCGGTCGTTACGTCGTGCCCACCGCGCCCGGATACTCGGCCGAGATGACGGCCGAGTGGCTCGCGGCGCTCGAGTACCCCGGAGGTTCCGAATGGGCCGGTTGAAGGAGCTCCCGGTCTCGCCACTCGGGTTGGGGGGGACGGCGCTCGGGAACATGTTCCGCGCCACCGACGACGCAACCGCGGAGGCGACCGTCGACGCCGCGTGGGACGCGGACGTCCGCCTGTTCGACACCGCGCCGCTCTACGGACACGGGCTCTCGGAGCAGCGCCTCGGCCGGGCGTTGGCGCGCCGACCCCGCGACGAGTTCGTCCTGTCGACGAAGGTCGGGCGGATCCTCGAACCCGGAGCCGGGGAGGAGACCACGTTCGTCGAGCTGCCCGACGTGCACCCGGTGTTCGACTACTCGGCCGCCGCGACCCGTCGTTCGTTCGAGGAGAGCCTCGAGCGTCTCGGCCTCGACCGGGTCGACGTCGTGCTCGTGCACGATCCCGACGACCACGAAGCCGACGCCCGGGCCGGCGCGATCCCGGAGCTGATCCGGATGCGCGACGAAGGCCTGATCGCCGCGATCGGCACGGGGATGAACCAGGCTGAGATGCCCGCGCGCTTCCTCGCGGAGTTCGACATCGACTGCATCCTGCTGGCGGGCCGCTACACGCTTCTCGAGCAGCGCGCCCGCAGCGTGCTGCTCGACACCTGCGCCGAGCGCGGAGTGGACGTGATGATCGGTGGCGTGTTCAACAGCGGTCTCCTCGCCGATCCGCACCGGGCCGACGTCACGTACGAGTACTGGCCCGCGGCGCCGCAGTTCGTGGAACGCGCGCAGGAGATCGAAGCCGTGTGCCGGCGGTACCGGGTCGCGCTCGCGGAGGCCGCGCTGCAGTTCCCGCTCGCGCACCCCGCGGTGGTCGCAGTGCTGACCGGTGCCCGCTCTGCCGACGAGATCCGTCAGAACGCCTCGCTCGCCCGGCGACCGATCCCGGCGGAGCTGTGGTCCGCGCTCGCGGCCGAAGGTCTGCTGGATTCCTCCGCCCCCGTCCCGGGCGACCCCGGCCGAGACGTCGGCTAGCTTCCCGGCATCGAACCCATCGACCAGGTCCTCGACGCACTCGACGCGGTCGCCGTCGGCGACCACACGACGATGCTGCTGCGCGCCAGCTCGCACAAGGACCGCTGGGTGCAGGCCAGCAAGATCGAGGGCGAGGACACGTTCGTCTGCGAGGCCGCGAGCAACGAGTACCTCGATCCGGCCGACCAGATGTCGGGAACCGGTGCGACCCGGATGCGGGCGCTCGGCTGGACCGCCGTCGAAGGCGCCGACTTCACCCGCTTCGACGAGTCCGCGACTCCCGAGCAACGCGCCGCGATCGCCACGATCCTGGTGCGGACCCTCGTCGAGGTCTTCGGCCACGACCCGGTCGTCGCCCCCCGCATCGAGTTCCCCTGACCTTGTCCGAATCCGAGCTCGTACTCGTCCACAAGCCGCAGGCGCGGACCGCGGTCGTCACGCTGAACCGGCCGGAGCGACTGAACGCGATGTCGATCGACCTCGTGATCGAGCTCGACGCTGCGCTCGAGCGGGTGGCGGAAGACAACGACGTGTCGGTGGTGATCCTCACCGGCGCGGGTCGCGGGTTCTGTTCGGGGCTCGACCTCAAGGACTACGGCATCATCCCGAACATCGACGGCCTCACCGTCGGCCGCATCGCGGCCCGGTCGATGCGCTACTACTCGCGGCTGATCCTCACGCTGCGACGCATGCCCCAACCGGTGATCTCGGCGATCAACGGTCCCGCGTACGGCGGCGGGATGTGCCTCGCCTGTGCGACTGACCTGCGCATCGCGTCGACGAGCGCCGTGTTCAACGCGACGGGCATCGTGAACGGACTCACGAGCACGGAGCTCGCGATCAGTTGGTTGCTCCCGCGACTGATCGGCGCGACCCACTCCAACGACCTGCTCCTCACCGGACGCGAGGTCGACGCCGACGAGGCGTACCGGCTGGGGCTGGTGTCGCGCGTCGTGCCCGACGCCCACCTGCTCCCGGAGGCGATGGCCATGGCGGCGCGGATGGCGAAGTTCAGCCCCTACGGCCTCGAGATGACCAAGAGCATGCTCTGGGTGAACCTCGAGAACCCGAGCCTCGAGTCGGCGATCCAGATCGAGGACCGCAACCAGCTCATGCTCGGGTTCACCGCGAACCTGCCCGAGGCCATACGCGCCTTCGACCAGGGCCGCGAGCCCGTGTACACCGACGAGCCCCGCCGCGACCTCTTCGACTCGCCCTCGACATTACCTGACAGCTCAGATATAATGCTTGAGTAGTCAGGTAACCGGGAACGTCGTTGGCGGCGTCGGAGTCGAGGAGGTCGGCCATGCAGGTCAAGGAGCTGGGACACGTCGTCCTGTACGTGCACGATCTCGAGCGGTCGCGTCACTTCTACGGCGACGTGCTCGGATTCCGTCAGCTGCCCATGGAGTCGCCCGTCGCCGCCGCGTTCTCGTCGGGGCGCGCCCATCACGAGCTGCTGCTCATCGAGGTGGGGGAGGACGCGACCGAGATCCCCGCCGGTCGTCGCGTCGGGATGTACCACATCGGCCTCAAGATCGGAGACAGCGACGACGAGTTGCGCGCCGCGGTCGCGGAGCTCGAGCGTGCGGGCGTGTCCCTGGTCGGCTTGAGCGACCACACGGTGACGCACAGCCTCTACCTGCGCGATCCCGACGGCAACGAGCTCGAGCTGTTCATCGACGTGCCCGGAGTCGACTGGCGCGCCAACCCTGAACTGATCGCGGAGCCGACCAAGCCCCTGCGTCTCTGAACTGGGGTCAGGCAGCCTTGGCCGCGTGGGCCTCGGGGCCGTGGACGATGCCGTGGGGGGTCTTCTCCCAGTGCGACGGGTTGAACAGGAGTTGCCAGAGGGCGCGCCACGCGGCGATGGAGTGCAGGATCCAGTACGCCGGGTTCAGCAACGAGAACGGCATGAGGTCGTACGCACCCCGACGGCACGCCGCGAGCGCGCCGAGCACGATCATGGCGCCGTTGCCGATGATCAGGTTGGCGGTGGTGGCCGTCTGCACCCAGTGCGGGAGGTGGAAGCCGGCGACGGATCCACCGAGGAACGTGAAGAGCCAGAACCCCCAGACCAGTGGGCAGGCCAGGAACATCGCGGGAGTCCCGGCGATCAGGCCGATCAGCCCGGCGTACCCGCGCCATCCGGTCTCGCGCCACAACGTACGCGGCCGACGCGTGTGCACGAGCGCAGTCACCATGTAGCCCTTGATCCACCGGGTGCGCTGGCGGATCCATGCCTTCCACTCTGAGCAGGCTTCTTCCCATGTGGTCGACTCGGTGATGCCGACAGTCATCCCCTGCGCCGAGGCCCGGATTCCCAGGTCGGCATCCTCGGTCACGTTGTAGGGGTCCCACGCGCCGAGGTCGCGCAGCGACGCGACCCGGAAGTGGTTCGACGTGCCGCCGAGCGGGATCGGGAGCTTCCAC
The DNA here is from genome assembly GCA_038328825.1 of Acidimicrobiia bacterium. GTDB lineage: Bacteria > Actinomycetota > Acidimicrobiia > IMCC26256 > JANYLB01 > JANYLB01. The sequence continues at coordinate 7,980 of JBBQMI010000039.1, forward strand.
GCGTCGAGGCCGGGGAGCATCGTGTCGAACCACATCGAGTACTCGAGGGTGAACATGCGCGTGAGGATGTTCTCGCGGGCGTTGAAGTAGTTGAGGCGGGCCTGGAAGCACGCGACGTCGTCGCCGGTCTCGGCGAAGCGGGTCACGACCTCACGCAGCTGGCCCGGCTCCGGACGGTCCTCGGCGTCGTAGATCACGAGGAACTCGCCTTCGGCGAGTGCGAGGCCGACGTTGCAGGCCTTCGGCTTCGTCTGAGGTCCGAACGGCGGGACGACCACGAAGCGGACGCAGTCGGGTGGGCGGGCGATCTTCGCGGCCGAGATGGTCTCGTCGTCGTCGGCCTCCATGAGGAGGAGCACCTGCAGCTTGGACATCGGGTAGTCGAGCTCGCGTACGTGCTCGATCACCTTCGAGACGACGTTCGCCTCGCGGTAGGCCGGCACGAGGATGGTGAACACGGGCAGCTCGTCGTCGGGGATGCGCGCGATGGCCGCGATCGGCGCGGTGCCGTTCCGGGGGTCGTGCGATCGGCGCAGTCGGGTCAGGTGGATCATGCCGACGCTGCACGCTGCGAGCTTGAACACGACACCCACGAAGAACATGAGGTTGATCGCGACGAGCGTCACGATGAGCGTCTCGCTCGGACGGAGGATCGCGGCCACGACCAACGCCAGCAACGCCACGACGATGCTGACGTGTTGCCACCTCGCCCAACCGGTGTCGGCCGACAGCTCGGGCCGCTGCACCGCGAGGCCGAACGCGGCCTCGGCGACGAGCTCGTCCTGGCAACCGAGCAGGACGGCCTGG
>JBBQMI010000040.1:0-8752 GCA_038328825.1 Acidimicrobiia bacterium
GTCGTCGCGCAGCGTGCCGCCGACACCGCGCGCACCGCGCGCGACGAGATCCGCGGTGAAGTGGTCCGGCTCGAAGACTCGCACCCGGCCGCGACCGCCGCCGCGACCGCCCCGGAGCAGGCGGCGTCGGTGGCGCGCTTCCCGCTCGACGGGGGGACGTCGGTCCAGGCCGGACCCTCCACACCTATCTTGGGGGCGGCGCGCCTCACCGGGACCGACCGCGCCGGGTGGTTCCGCGCCGAGCGACGGGCGGCGCGGGCGACCGTGCCGATCGTGGACCTCCCCGCCTTCTACATCGCCGATGGCGACGCCGCCGGCGTACGCGGCGACATCGCGTTCGCGCAGTCGGTGCTCGAGACCGGAGGGTTCTCCTTCCCCGAGCGCGGTCAGGTGCGCCCGAACAACAACAACTTCGCCGGGATCGGCGCGTGCGATTCATGCGACACCGGTCGGGGCTATCCCGACGCGCGCACCGGCGTCCGCGCCCAGATCCAGCTGCTCCGGGCGTACGCCGACGCGTCGGTGACCGCGACGAACCTCGGGAACCCGCCTGTCGACCCGAAGCTGCCCGACTTCTTCCTCAAGGGCCGTGCGCCCACGTGGAGTGGACTCACCGGCACGTGGGCGACGTCCACGACCTACGCCCCCAAGATCTTCGAGCTCTACTTCAAGATCCTCGGGTGGGTCTCCGATCACCCTGACCCGCGTACCACCGGCGCCGACGGTCGCGAGTAGTCGATCCACGTGCCGACCATCGGGACCTGACCGAACCCGGTGCGGGTCCAGTCGCAGACGCCCTTCCGGAAGATCTCGCGCAGCCGGGTCAGCTCGGCATCGGTGAACGTGACCTCGTAGTCCGACGCGACTGCCTGGCGGCGCCGGGACTTCAGGATGTCGTTGCGCACCGGTGCGCCCGCGGCCGTGCGGGGATCTCCGAACACCGGGAACAGCTCGTTGCACCGACCCGTCTTCGCCGGCGGGAGGTCGTCGACGTCGGGGCCGGCGATGGGAGCGCCTTCGGACCGGTGCACGTGTCGACTGCGGCTGCGGGCGGCGTTCCCACGGTGAGCCAGGCGTCGAGCGTGGAGGTGAGGGTCCCGCTGTCTCGGCCGAGAGGACGTCGTTGCACTGCACCTGGAACGTGTTGAACGTCGCGGTGGTCACGGCGTAGCCGAGACCGAGCAGCTGATCCTCGATCGTCGACGTGCCGAGCGTCGCGCAACGGTCGCGTCGTCGGCACCGCGGACGCCCACGAGCGCGTCGCCGCCGGTGACCATCGTCGGCCGGCTCGACAGGATCGAGATACGCAGGTTCCGGTCCTGCATCACGCTCGCGCCAGAAGGCGCCGGGGGCACACCACCAACGTTGGCGCCCACCACGAGCACACCCGCGAGGGCGAACGAGACCACCCTCCGGCGTCCAGCCACGGTGGGGGAGACCAGCCACGTCGCGCGGCTACCGTGCGGCGATGACGACCGCCGCCACACAGGAGGCGTTGGCGCGTGCGTTCTCGCAGCCGCCCGAGCTCGGCGAGACGCTCGCCATCGTGGTCGTGCACCTTGGCGAGGTGGTCGCCGAGCAGTACGGCCCCGAGGTCGGGCCCGACACCACGCTCATCTCGTGGTCGATGGCGAAGAGCATCACCCACGCGCTGGTCGGTTTGTTGGTGCGCGACGGCTTGCTCGACGTCGTTGCACCCGCGGTGGTTCCGCGGTGGCAGCACGACGACGATCCGCGCGCCGCGATCACGCTCGACCAGCTCCTGCACATGCGGAGCGGTCTCGGGTTCGTCGAGGACTACGTCGACGATGAGGTCTCCGACGTCATCGACATGCTGTTCGGTGCGGGCGCCGACGACGTCGCCGCATACGCGGAATCGAAGGCGCTCGTGCACGAACCGGGTGCGGTCTGGAGCTACTCGAGCGGCACGACCAACATCGTGAGCGCCCTCGCCGGCCGGGTGATCGGCGGCGGCGAGGCGGGGATGCGCGCGTACCTCGAACGCGAGCTCTTCGGGCCGGTCGGGATGACGTCGGCGATCCCGCGCTTCGACGCCGCCGGAACGTTCGTCGGTTCGTCGTACGTGTACGCGACCCCACGTGATTTCGCCCGCTTCGGCGAGCTGTACCTGCACGACGGCGTCGTCGACGGGACGCGTCTGCTCCCCGAGGGGTGGGTCGACTACGCCCGCACGGTCACGTCACCGCCGGCGCCCCCCGAGGAGATCCACGGCTACGGCGCCCACTGGTGGATCTGGGACGACGACCTCGGCACGTTCGGCGCCCACGGCTACGAGGGCCAGTACACCCTCGTCGTCCCGTCGCTCGATCTCGTGGTCGTCCGCCTCGGCAAGACCCCCACCGAGCTCCAACCCGAGGTCAAAGCCGACCTCCACCGCCTCATCGAGTCCTACGCCTGACCCGAAACCCTCGGAAACCCTCGTACTGGTCAGGTTCTGACGTCCCATGCACAGCTGGAGATGACCAGAACGGGGGCTGAGGGCTGGGGCCGGTTGGGGTCAGCGGAAGTCGAAGGCGGCCTTGATGGCGCCGGAGGTTTCCTGCGTCGCGAGCGCGGTGAAGGCGTCGCGCCAGTCGTCGAGGTCGAAGGTGTGGGTGAGCATGCCGGTGAGGTCGACCCGGCCCGACTCGACCAGCTCGAGGTAGTGCTCGATGCCGTGCTTGCGCACACCGGCGACCTCCTCGAACCCGAACGCGTTGGAGCCGACCATCGACAGCTCCTTGAAGTAGAGCGGAGTGTCCTCCCACTGCGTGGGACCGTGGACGCCGGCCTTCACGAGCGTGCCGCGCGCCTTGAGCACGCGTGACCCGACCTCGAACGTCTCCTTCTTGCCCACAGTGTCATAGACCACGTCGATCGCACCCGGGTACGCCATCGGGAGTCCGTCACTCTGCTGCAGCACGCCGCCCGACCACGCCGCCGCCTCTTCGATCACGCGGATCGCCGGTGTGTGGCCGATCACGGTCGCGCCGAGCAAGCGCGCCATCTCGGCCTGGGCCTCGAACCGGGCGACGACGAGCACCTCGACGTCGGGGTGCAACGCGCGCAGGATCGCCACCGCGCAGGTCCCGAGCGCACCCGCGCCGTAGACCATCGCCTTGCCGCCGAGTGCGGGCGGGTGGCGCGTGATCGAGTGCAGCGACACCGCGAACGGGTCGGCGAACACCGCGAGCTCGTCGGACACGGAGTCCGGGACCTTGAAGAGCATCGAGTCGTGCGCGGGCATGAGGTCGGCGTAGCCACCCGACGCGTCCTTCGACGTGCCGGTGTGGATCCCTGGCGCGATCGGGCCGACGCCGAAGTTCCAGCACAACGAGTAGTCGCCCACTTCGCACGCGGCGCAGATCGGGGTCACGCCACGTGGTCCGCACGAGAGCCAGGGGTTCAACACCACCCGGTCGCCGACGTCGAGTCCTTCCGCCTCGGGCCCGAGGGCCACGACGTCGGCGACGACCTCGTGGCCGAGCACCTGGGGGAGCGAGAAGAACGCCTTCATCGGGTTGTCGGGCGATCCGACGTCGCCCCAGTCCATGAAGACCTGCTTGGCGTCGGAACCGCAGATGCCGACGAGGCGCGGCTTGGTGACGACCCAGTCGGGCCGGAGGAAGCCGGGATCGGCGTGATCGGGATCCAACCGCATGGGGGTGTGCGCGAGACCCCGCAGCAAAGGGTTGTCCGACACCGGTTCCGGTTGCGGTTCCGCTGCAACTCCGAACACGAGTGCTCGCATGGTGTCCCCCTTGTCCGGGCATGTCTGGCCGAGTCGGTCGGCCGCAGCGGAGCGCACGCTATCCGACACGCGTGTCAGGTCGGACTTCCGCAAGTTTCCTCATCGCGTGACTCAAGAATCGCGACCGCTTCCGCCGATATCGGGAGCAGGCTGCGGGAGGCGGCCGCCGTGCCCCGACGGCGGTACTTCGACGGCGAGGGGAACGGACGCAATGACCGCCTTGACGCAAGACCGACGGGTGCACGATGGCCAGTCGGAAGCGCGCACGATCGAGATCGACGAGGTGCGCGCCGACATCCAGCGCGAGGAACGCCTGGTGGGCCTGCGCCCCGACGGCTTCGTCACCCCGGTCGAGATCCAACGACGCCGGCTGCAGATCGTGCTCGTGATGCTCCTGGTGTTCGTGGGGCTCGCGGTGACGACGATCGCCAACGACATCTGGAACGACCTCAAGAGCCAGGGCACGTGGCTCGACCCGGAGACGGTGCGTATCGGCATGATCGTCTTCGCCGCCGGATTCGCGGTGTACGTCATCGAGAAGGAGCACCACCTCAAGCGGCTCAGCTTCCTCGGGCGACGGGCCCAGGAGCTCGACCTCGTACTCGCCGAGCGGATCCTCATGTCGGCGATCCTCGCCGAGGCGACCGAGACCGTGACCACGTCGATCGATCTCGAGCAGGTGCTCGCGCAGATCCTCCACGAGGGCGATCGCCTCGTGGGCGCATCGCTTGCGTCGATCGCGCTCCTGACCGAGGGCGGTCACCTCGAGGAGGCGTGGACCCGCGGCGCGGGGGTGACCGACGGTCGTCGTCTCGTCGCCGAATCGGTGCTCCTCCAGGTGGCCGTGGCCCGCGAGCCGTTCCTGCTCGTCGGTCCGTTGCCGAAGGAGCTCAGCGGACAGACGTCGGGGCCTGCGTCGGTGGCGTCGGTCGCGGTCATCCCGCTCGTGCGGGCCGACACCGTGCTCGGCGTCCTCACCGTGGCCGCGCCTCCCGGGCGCCGGTACTCGACGGGTGATCTCGACGTGCTGGAGCGGCTTGCGAGCCCGGCCGCCCAGGCGATCGCCAACGCCCGTCGCTACGAAGCGGCGCGGCTCCAGGACTTCGATGGGATCGACACGCGGCGCGAGGAGCTGCGCGAGATCGGCCGGTCGATCCGCGACGCCGTGACCCTCGCCCGGCGCGACGATCTCGAACCCTGCGAGCGTTCGGAGCTCTTCGACCGGATCGACCACCAGGCCGTCCGTCTCCTCGAAGAAGTGGACTGACGTTTCGCTCATGTGCCTGCGGCGCCGGCCGCTCATGCGCCTGCGGCGCAGGCCGCTCGGGCCCCGCTCGCTTCGCGTGACCCGCCGGAGTCGGTGAGCAGAAGCTCGCGTTCGACCGGGTATCGCCGCAGGTCAGGAGCGGCGAGACCACGGACCGGGCCGTCTCGGGCCAGACTGTGACCCCCGAGACGGAGGCGATCGGGTGTCCACGGTCCTCGAGCGGCACGACGTCACCGACGTCGCGTCCCCCGCACGCGCGTTGCCCAGATGGAGACTGCCACTCGTCTTCGTCGCGCTCCTGCTCGTGACCGTCGCTCTGCGCATCCCGGCCTTCACCGTCCCGGTGTTCAACTCCGACGAGGCGTTCCTCGCGACCCAGGCCGAGGTGATCAACGACGGCGGACGGCTCTACCACGACGCCGTCGATCGCAAGCCACCTCTCGTGCCGTACCTCTACGCCGCGGTCCTCGCCGTGACCGGGAGCAACGACCTCGCGGGGATGCGCACGTTGGCGATGCTCTCCGTCGCGCTCACGGGGCTGCTCCTCGTCGCCGAGGGTCGCCGACGCGACGGTCCGCGACGGGGGTGGATCGCGGGGCTGTTGTTCGTGTTCGCGTCGGTGTGCTTCGCGCCTCAAGACGGCCAGGCGGCGAACTTCGAGGTGTTCATGCTCCCGTTCGCAACCGCGGCGATCCTGCTCGCGCGCCGCGAGAAGTTCGCGGGATCGGGGGTCGCGGTCGCGGTCGCGACCTTGGCGAAGCAGACGGGCGCAGCGACGCTGCTGCCCGTGCTCTACCTCGCGTGGCGGGCGCGCCGACGCCGGGGTGTGGTCGAAGCCGGTGCCGGTTTCGTGATCCCACTCGCGCTCGTCGCGCTGCTCGTGGGACCGGGCCAGTTGCTGTTCTGGGCCGTCCTCGGTAACGGTTCGTACCTCAGCATCGGATCGGCGTCGCTCTACGTGCTCGGGCTCTTCGCGGTGATGAGCGTCGCGTTCGTGCTCTGCAACCTCCCCGTGGTCGCGCCGCTGATCTGGGCGTGGCGGAGCCGGGTCGAGCGCGACGAGACCGACCTCTGGTTGTGGTTGCTGTCGGGGGTGCTCTCGGTCGCGGTCGGGTTCCGGTTCTTCGGGCACTACTACCTGCAGCTGCTCCCGCCGCTCTGCCTCATCTCGGCGGGCGTGCTCGCGCGAGCCTCCGAGCGCGTACGGGTCGGAACCCTCGTCGCCGCCGGGTTCATCGCGGCGGGCTTCTCGGTCGTCGGGTACGTGGCGCAACCGTTCGGGGGCGAGCCGCAGTACCAGGAGGTGAGCCGCTTCATCGAGAGCAACGCGTCGGAGCGTGACCGGATCCTCGTGTGGGGCGCGCTGCCCGAGGTGTACTGGGCGTCGAACCGGCGTCCCGCGACGCGGTTCGCGAGCAACTCGTTCCAGACCGGCCACTGGGGCGGCCGGCCGCAGGGCGACCTCACCGGCGACCTCGCGACCCCCGGCGCGCTCGAGCAGTTCCTCACCGACTTCGGTGAGCATCCCCCGCGCTACGTGATCGACACGTCACCGGCGGCCATCCGCGATGCGCAGTACTACCCGATGTCGAAGTTCCCCTCGATCCAGGCCCTCGTCGCCGCGAACTACCACTACGTGCGCTCGATCGACGGCATCGCGATCTACGAGCGCAACGCGTCGGCCCCGATCTTCGAGAGCAACTGACGCGATTCAGGTGTCGACAGTGGCGCCGGCCCGGCTGCTGAGGGCCACGCCGCGGCGCCACTGGCGCAGGACGTCGAGGTCGTTCCCGTTGGTGCAGAAGCCGAACGACAGACCCGACACCGGGTCGCCCCAGCCGATCTGACCCACCGCGCCACCGTGGCCGAACGCCTGCGGCGAGGTCGTGTGGCCGAACCCGCGCACCGCGGCCAGGCCGTCGTCGCCCGCGACCACCAGGCCGAGCGTGCGCCGGGTGGGCGTGCCGAGCATCGGGTCGACGAACGTGTTGCGCACGTTCGTGGTCGCGTCGGCGAGCACATCGGGGTCCCAGATCGTGCCGTCGTCGTGGAGGATCGCCTGGTAGTAGAGGGCGAGGTCGGCGGCCCGCATCACGCCGCCACCGCCCGGCACCCCGAGGGCCCGGTTCTCCGGCTGGGTGATCAGCATGAGCGCGGCGTCGGTCACCTCGCCCACGGGCAGCGCCCGGATGCCGAGCGCGGCTTCCAGCTCGTCGGGCGTGGGCGCCTCGCCGCGTTCTTCGAACGTGACCACGCCGACCTGCTGGTCCTCGGGGATGCCCAACACGCGCGGGAGCCCAGCGGGATCGGTGACTCGCTGCTGCACGACGTCGCGGTAGTCAGTGCCCGTGACCCGTTCGATGATCTCGGCCAGCACCCAGTGCGCCGAGGTCGCGTGGTACTCGTACCGGGTACCGGGCTCCCAGTTGAGACGCCAGTTCGCGAACGTCTCCAGCCGGCCCGCGCGCGTGTACCAGTCGGGCGGGCCCAGCGGTGCGTGCGGGAATCCCGACGTGTGCAGCATCACCTGCTCGACCGTGATCACGTCCTTGCCGTTCGGCGCGAACTCCGGGATGTAGTCGACGACCCGCTTGTGCACGTCGACTGCGCCGTCGCCGATGAGCGCCCACATCGCACCGGCGACGAACGCCTTCGTGCACGAGAAGACGACGTAGCGCGACTCGTCGGTGGCATCGCCGAGGGTCTCGAAGACCTCCAGCTCACCGTTGCGGGCGAGCGCGACCTGACAGGACGGGAGCGTGCCCTCGTCGACCTCCCGCCGGGCGCGGTCGAGCAGGTCGCGCACCTTGTGCTGATCGAGCGGTGCGTGGTCGGTCATCAGGACCCCCTGGGATGGCCCGGTCCGGATCCGGGTCGGGCTGCATGCTCGCGCCGGAGCGCAGAGCGGCGCACGACTTCAGCTTTGCTGCTCCGTGGTCGATATCCGACCACGATGCAGACCTCACCGGTACAGCCCGCATCCGTGCCGGTGGACCTGGCTCCTGATGCCGCCGCCCACGCCCCGCCGATCGAGCCGGCTGCACTCGCTCCGCTCCTCGCCGACCAGCTGGGGCGCGTCGTGCGGGGCAAGCCCGAGGCGATCCGGCTGTCGCTGGTGGCGCTCCTCTCCGGTGGACACCTGCTGCTCGAGGACGTCCCGGGTGTGGGCAAGACGCTGTTGGCCAAGGCGCTCGCCCGGTCGATCGGCGGCAGCTTCCGCCGTGTCCAGGGCACTCCCGACCTGCTCCCGAGCGAGCTCACCGGCGCTTCGGTGCTCGATGCGGGCCGCCAGGGCTGGGAGTTCCGACCGGGCCCGCTGTTCGCCAACGTCGTCCTCGTCGACGAGGTCAACCGCGCCACCCCCCGGACCCAGTCGGCACTCCTCGAGGCCATGGAGGAGCGCCAGGTCACCGTCGACGGCATCACCCATGTGCTCCCGGCGCCCTTCTTCCTGGTCGCGACCCAGAACCCGTTCGAGCACGTCGGCACCTTCCCGTTGGTCGAGGGTCAGCGGGACCGCTTCGCGGTGGTCGTGCAGATGGGTCACCCCGACCGGGCGACGGAACGCGATCTGCTGCTGGGCCACGGCGGCGACGACGAGCTCGCCCGGCTCGGACCGGTGACCGACGCCGACGGGTTGGCGCACGCGATCCGGTCGGTTCGCAGCGTGCACTGCGAACCTGCGGTGGCCGACTACGTGGTCGCGATCGCGGAGGGCACACGCGCCGATCCCG